>NZ_LOVS01000100.1:0-6842 GCF_001523835.1 Burkholderia sp. ABCPW 14
AGACAGCCGCGGGGGCGGCAAGCCGGCTTCGGGCTACGCCCTACGCCGGCTTGCCGCCCCCGCCAACATGCGGACATTTCATTTGCTACAAAACCGGACATTTCTATTTGTCCGCGACAGCCCTTTTTGTCATTTTCTCCAAAAAGGGTCGGCACATCGCGAGGGCCTCATCCTCGACCGTTTCGCGAAGCGGGCAGTCTGCTTGCGACTGCCTGCCGACTACCGCTCGCAGTCGGCCGGACGATCCGCCCGACACACCTCCATCAATCCTGCGCGTAGATATTCGAATCCTTGGTTTCCTTCACGAACAGCAGCCCGATGACAAACGTGGCGAGCGCGATCACGATTGGATACCACAGCCCCGAATAGATGTTGCCCCTCGCCGCGACGATCGCGAACGCGGTTGCCGGGAGAAAGCCGCCGAACCAGCCGTTGCCGATGTGATACGGCAGCGACATCGACGTATAGCGGATCCGTGTCGGGAACATCTCGACCAGCATCGCGGCGATCGGGCCGTAGACCATCGTCACGTAGATCACGAGGATCGTCAGGATCGCGATCGTCATCGGCCAGTTGAGTTGCGCCGGATCGGCCTTCGCCGGATAGCCCGCGGATTTCAGCGTCGTGGCGAGCGTCTTGTCGAACGCCGCGCCCTTCGCCTTTGCGTCGGCGGCCTTGCCGTCATACGACTCAATCACGGTGTCGCCGACCTTGACTTGAGCGGTCGTTCCCGCGGGCGCCGCGACGTTCTCGTAGTTGAGGCCTGCTTTCGCCAGCGCGCTCTTCGCGATGTCGCAGGAGTCCGTGAACTTCGACGTGCCGACCGGGTTGAACTGGAACGAGCAGGTCGACGGATCGGCCACGACGGTGATCGGCGCCTTCTGCGTCGCCACTTCGAGCGCCGGGTTCGCGAAGTGCGTGAGCGCATTGAACAGCGGGAAGTAGGTGAGCGCGGCGATCAGGCAGCCGGCGAGGATGATCGGCTTGCGGCCGATCCTGTCCGACAGCGAGCCGAAGAACACGAAGAACGGCGTGCCGATCAGGAGCGCGATCGCGATCAGGATGTTCGCGCTTGCGCCGTCGACCTTCAGCGTCTGCGTGAGGAAGAACAGCGCATAGAACTGGCCCGTGTACCAGACGACGGCCTGGCCGGCCGTCAGGCCGACGAGCGCGAGGATCACGAGCTTCAGGTTCTTCCACTGGCCGAACGCCTCGGTGAGCGGCGCCTTCGAGGTCTTGCCTTCGGCCTTGATGCGCAGGAACACCGGCGATTCGTTCAGTTGCAGCCGGATCCACACCGATACCGCGAGCAGCAGGATCGACGCGACGAACGGCACCCGCCAGCCCCACGCGCCGAACGCTTCCTCGCCGATGGCGGTCCGCACACCGAGAATCACGAGCAGCGACAGGAACAGCCCGAGCGTGGCGGTCGTCTGGATCCAGGCGGTGTAGAAGCCGCGCCGGTGCGCGGGCGCGTGCTCGGCGACGTAGGTCGCGGCGCCGCCATACTCCCCGCCGAGCGCGAGGCCTTGCAGCAGCCGCATCCCGATGAAGATCACCGGCGCCGCGATGCCGATCGTCGCATAGCCGGGCAGGAAGCCGACCACGAAGGTCGAGATCCCCATGATGACGATCGTGATGAGGAATGTGTGCTTGCGGCCGACGAGGTCGCCGAGGCGTCCGAACACGATTGCGCCGAACGGCCGGACGGCAAAGCCCGCCGCGAAGCCGAGCAGCGTGAAGATGAACGCCGCGGTCGGATTGACGCCCGAGAAGAAGCTCTTGCTGATGTAGGCCGCGAGCGAACCGGCCAGATAGAAGTCGTACCACTCGAACACGGTGCCGAGCGACGATGCGAAGATCACGCGCTTTTCGTCGCCTGTCATCGGCGCGTGCGCAATTTGTCCGCCTACCGTTGCCATGAATGTCTCCAATTTTGATATAAGGGCGCGCGCCCAATCGGGGCGGCTCCGTGTCGATTATTGGAGGGCAAACTTACGGCGCACTGACTCGGCGAGTCAAATTGGAGCAACGGTAATTTGCACGCTATATTTGGCTTTGCCTTCCTTTTCCTTTTATCTTGTCGGCAACGTGCGTTTTCGTGATTTCTTGGGCGGCGCGTGAGGCGGCTCTTAAGGGTTATTCCGGGGCTTCTTGCCGTAAGCCAAGGCTCACGCGCACGAGCGTGCCTGCAAGGCGCGGCGACGTCTGATACACGTTGTCGTCGATCGTCAGCGTGCCGCCGTGCTGCGCGACGATCTCGCGAACGATCGCGAGGCCGAGGCCGCTGCCGTCGCCTTCGCGGCCGAGGATCCGATAGAAGCGCTCGACAACGTGCTCTCGCTCGTTCGCCGGAATGCCCGGGCCCGTGTCCTCGACTTCGAGATGCACGACGCCCGCCGCGCGGTCGGCGCGTACGCGCACGGTGATGCGGCCGCCCGTCGGGGTGTAGCGGATCGCGTTGTCGATCAGGTTGCCGAGCATCTCGCGCAGCATCACCGGATGGCCGTCGATGCGAAGCGGCCCGGCGTCGTTGTCCGGGCCTTCGTAGCCGAGGTCCATCTGCTTCGCGAGCGCGGCTTGCACCCAGTCGCGCACGGCCTGGCGCGCGAGCGGCGCGATTTCGACGGGCTCGAACATGAGCCCCGTCGCGCGGTTTTCCGCGCGCGCGAGCGCAAGCAACTGCGTGACGAGCCGCGCGGCCTGCTCGGAGCTCGTCGCGATCTGTTCGAGCGAGCGCGCGACGTCGTCCGGCACTTCGTGGCGCAGCGCGAATTCGGCCTGCGTGCGCAATCCGGCGAGCGGGGTCTTCATCTGGTGCGCGGCGTCCGCGATGAAGCGCTTTTGTAGCGTGATGTTCTGTTCGAGGCGCGCGAGCAGGTCGTTGAACGACGTGACGAGCGGCTCGATCTCGGGCGGTGCGCGCTGCGCTTCGACGGGCGACAGGTCGTCCGGGCGCCGGCCGCGGATGTGCGCCTGTAGCGCGGTGAGCGGTGCGAGCCCTCGCAACAGCCCGAACCAGACGAGCAGGATCGCAAGCGGCAGGATCACGAATTGCGGCAGGATCACGCCCTTGATGATGTCGTTCGCGAGCGCGTTGCGCTTGTCGAGCGTCTCGCCGACCTGCACGAGCACGGGCTGCGAGTCCGTCGTGTCCGGCAGCGCGACGGTTGTGTACGCGACGCGCACGTCGTTGCCGCGCAGCAGGTCGTCGCGGAACACGACGACGCCGGGCGGCGGGCGGTCGTCGTCGCGCGGCAGCGGCAGGTCGGCTTCGCCCGCGACGAGCTCGCCGCGCGTGCCGAGCACCTGGAAGTACAGGCTGTCGACGTTATCGGCGCGCAGGAAGTCGAGCGTCGTCTGCGGCAGCCTCAGCTCGGCGACGCCGTTCACGGGCGTGATCTGCCGTGCGAGCACGTACGCGTCGGTCTCGAGCGCGCGGTCGAACGGGCCGTTCGCGATCGTCTTCGCGACGAGATAGGTGACGGCGATGCTCATCGGCCATAGCAGCAGGAGCGGCGCGAGCATCCAGTCGAGAATCTCGCCGAACAGCGAGCGGGGGCGGGGGCCTTCGGCGGCGTCGCCTTCGTCCGGCGGCGCGAACGGGTTTTCGTAGCGCGCGTCGCGCGCGGCGTCCGCATCGGTCGCGGCGGGGGCCGGACGGCGCGCGGTGTGCGCGGAATGGGCCGGCGTGGCCATCGGCCGCTCCTTCCTTGGTGGCGTCAGCGCAGCGACTGGCTCGCGGCGGCTTCGGCCGGTTGCGGCGCGGTTGCGTTCGGCGCGTCGTTCGCAGGGGCGGGCGCGGTCTTCTCGAGGCAGTAGCCGAGGCCGCGCACGGTCGTGATCCGCACGCCGCTCGGCTCGATCTTCTTGCGCAGCCGGTGAACGTAGACTTCGATCGCGTTGTTGCTGACTTCCTCGCCCCATTCGCACAGATGATCGACGAGCTGCTCCTTCGACACGAGCCGGCCGATCCGCTGCAGCAGCACTTCGAGCAGGCCGAGCTCGCGCGCGGACAGGTCGAGCACGCGGTCGTTCGCGTAGGCGATCCGGCCGATCTGGTCGAACGACAGCGAGCCGTGCCGCACGACGGTCGGCCCGCCGCCCGCGCCGCGCCGGGTCAGCGCGCGCACGCGCGCTTCGAGCTCGTTCAGCGCGAACGGCTTCGCCATGTAGTCGTCGGCGCCGAGGTCGAGCCCCTTCACGCGCTCGTCGACGCTGTCGGCGGCCGTCAGGATCAGCACGGGCAGGTTCGAATTGCGCGCGCGCAGGCGGCGCAGCACGTCGAGGCCGGGCATTTTGGGGAGGCCGAGATCGAGGATCAGGAGGTCGAACGTCTGCATCGACAGGGCCGTATCGGCCTCGGCGCCGTTCCTCACGTGGTCGACGGCATAGCCCGATTGGCGGAGTGACCGGGTGAGGCCGTCCGCGAGTATGCTGTCGTCTTCGGCGATGAGAATTCGCATGATGCGCAACCGGTTGCCGTCCCGCGGCGATGACGCTGCGCGCGGCTGTCTCCGAAATATAGGGCGATGCCTGCCCGCAACGCGGGCTTGCATAAACCACTGTTTTTTTATACAGTGTCTGCATTCGCGCACCTAACGGCTTGCTGGCCGTGTCGAAGCCGGTGCGTCCGTATCAGACGCTGCTCATCATAGCAAAGGACGATTCATGGAAGAAAGCAAGAAAGGCTCCGGGCTGACTGCCGAAAAGAGCAAGGCGCTCGCCGCCGCGCTCGCGCAGATCGAGAAGCAGTTCGGCAAAGGGTCGATCATGCGGCTCGGCGACGGCGACGCGGTCGAGGATATCCAGGTGGTGTCCACCGGCTCGCTCGGTCTCGATATCGCGCTCGGCGTCGGCGGCCTGCCGCGCGGCCGCGTGGTCGAAATCTACGGGCCGGAATCGTCCGGCAAGACGACGCTGACGCTGCAGGTGGTCGCCGAGATGCAGAAGCTCGGCGGCACCGCGGCGTTCATCGACGCGGAGCACGCACTCGACGTCCAGTACGCGTCGAAGCTCGGCGTGAACGTGCCGGAACTGCTGATCTCGCAGCCGGACACGGGCGAGCAGGCGCTGGAAATCGTCGACGCGCTGGTGCGCTCGGGCTCGATCGACATGATCGTGATCGACTCGGTCGCGGCGCTCGTGCCGAAGGCCGAAATCGAAGGCGAGATGGGCGACGCGCTGCCCGGCCTGCAGGCCCGCCTGATGTCGCAGGCGCTGCGCAAGCTGACGGGCTCGATCAAGCGTACGAACTGCCTCGTGATCTTCATCAACCAGATTCGGATGAAGATCGGCGTGATGTTCGGCAACCCGGAAACCACGACGGGCGGCAACGCGCTCAAGTTCTATTCGTCGGTGCGTCTCGACATCCGCCGGATCGGCTCGATCAAGAAGAACGACGAGGTGATCGGCAACGAAACGCGCGTGAAGGTCGTCAAGAACAAGGTGGCGCCGCCGTTCCGCGAAGCGATCTTCGACATTCTGTACGGCGAAGGCATTTCGCGTCAGGGCGAAATCATCGATCTCGGCGTCCAGGCGAAGATCGTCGACAAGGCGGGCGCGTGGTACAGCTATAACAGCGAGAAGATCGGCCAGGGCAAGGACAACGCGCGTGAATTCCTGCGCGAGAATTCGGAAATCGCGCGCGATATCGAAAATCGCATTCGTGAGTCGCTCGGCGTCGCCGCCATGCCGCAGGATGGCGGCTCCGAAGCCGAGATCATGGACGAAGAGAAGTAATGCGCAAGAACCGGGAGGGCGCGGATTCGCAGCAGGCAGGGCGCGGCGCGCGGACGGTGTCCGCCGACGAGTTCCGCGCCGAACGCGAAGCGCGCGCGCCGGTTTCGAGCGAGGGGCGGCCGGCTGGCCGCCCGATAGCGAGGGCATCTGACGATGCCCTCGTTTCGTTTGGGCAATCGGTTGCGTTTGAATCGGACGATCCGTTCGATCCACGCGAATCGTTCGACGCGCACGACGTCGCGCGGCGGCGTGCGTCGGCCGGTGCAGCCGGCGCGAACGACGATGCGTCCGGCGGTGGCCGGGCCGGCGGCCGTTCGCGTGCGTCGGCGGCATTTTCGTCGGCGGCGGGCGGGGATGAGGCGGCGGGCGACGTGTATACGCGCACGAGCCAGGCCGGGGCCCGGTCGAAGCGGCGGGCATCGCCTTTCCGTTCCGATTCGTCCGCGCCCGAAGACGCTGAGCGTTCGTCGGCGTCGCAACGTCCTGCGCGCTCGCTGAAAGGGCGTGCGATCGCGTATCTGTCGCGCCGCGAGTACAGTCGCGCAGAACTTGCGCGCAAGCTCGCGCCGTACGTCGAAGAGGGCGACGATCTCGAGCCGCTGCTCGATGCGCTCGAACGGGAGGGCTGGCTGTCCGACGCGCGGTTTGCAGAAAGCCTCGTGCATCGGCGCTCGGCGCGCGTCGGCTCGGCGCGCATCGTCAGCGAGCTGAAGCGGCATGCGGTCGGCGACGCGCTCGTCGAGGCCGTCGGCGCGCAATTGCGCGAGAGCGAGTTCGAGCGCGCGCAGTCGGTCTGGCGCAAGAAATTCGGCGCGGCGCCGCAAACACCTGCGGAGCGCGCAAAGCAGGCGCGTTTCCTCGCGATGCGCGGTTTTTCGAGCGGGACGATCGCGAAGCTGCTGAAAGGCGACGTTAACGAGTTCGGCGGCGATTGAACTCGGCGAGCCGGTCTTGCTCGCGTCCGGCATCAAGCTGACGCTGCAAGCTCGAATGCCTTGCGACAGCCCGGCGAATCGTTAGGCTGCCATCCGATCCCCGATCCCCGATCCCCGATCCCCGATCCCCGATCCCCGATCCCCGATCCCCGATCCCCGATCCCC
>NZ_LOVS01000101.1:0-50315 GCF_001523835.1 Burkholderia sp. ABCPW 14
GCGATTCGATGCCAATTCCGCCGGCAAGATACTCGTCTACGATGCGCTGCCTGAACTGCTCGTTGTACTTCGTCATGAAAAACACCCCAAAGGTTGGATCGGTGTCCAACTTTTGGGGTGCAGTTCAGAGGCGGCCCTTTTCATATGCATTCGGTCGACTTTCGGCCGACGCGACGCGTTCGTCGCGATTACTTCGCCGCGTTCGATGCGAGCGTCTCGTCGCGGGCGACACGCGCTTCTTCGGGCGACAGGCCCTGGATCTTCACCCGTGCGGTGCCCGCGTGGACGAGGCCGATCACCTTCGCCGCCGCGTACGACAGATCGAGAATCCGGCCGCGCGAGAACGGGCCGCGATCGTTGATCTTCACGACGACCGACTTGCCGTTCGCCTGGTTCGTCACGCGCACGTACGACGCGAGCGGCAGCGTCCGGTGCGCGGCCGTGAGTTCGTTCATGTTGAAGCGTTCGCCGTTCGCGGTGCGGCGGCCGTGGAACCCCTTGCCGTACCACGACGCCCGGCCGGTCTGGCGGAAGTCGGAAACGTCGGCGGCGTCGATCGGCTTCGCGTCCGCGAGCGATTGGCGCGACGCATCCTGCGAGCCCGCGGCGGGCATCGAGGCGAGCGCCGTGTCGAAGTTCAGCGGTGCGCCCGCCGTTTCCTTGTTGTTGGCCGCGCCTGAAGCGGCGGTGCGCAGCGCGTCCTTCGACGCAGCGCCTTTCGCCTGTTCGGCGGTCGGTGCGTTCGGCGGCACCGCGCAGCCTGTCAGCGCGAAAAATACAGCTAGAGTCCCGAGGTGCCTCGGTAATCGAAATCTCATCGACGTGTCGCCTGCTTGTACGGGTCGCTTTTTTTACCGATGCGACCCGGACGGACATGCAGCCCCATCCGCGCTCGCGCGCGGGCGGCCTGCATCTGGCGCGGCTCACGTTCTGCCGCAACCGGTCCTGATTAGCTTTCACGTCTGGCGCAACCTGTCCCCGGCAGCCTGACCAGACCCCACATGCCGCCAATCGAACATGGCTTCCACGTTCGTGCGCGTCGTAGACTCAAACGCGCAGGAACGGCGGCATAGGCCTCATCCGGCTTCGCGGCAGCAGGGCCGCAGCGGACGCGTTGCGCCCGGCCGGACAAGACGTGAGCACCGACGAATCGGCACTGGATGCACCGCCGGACATCCGGCGGGCTATTGCATTGACGGTGCCACAAGAACCGAAAAAAACGGATTCCGAACACCCACTGACGACGTGGTCTTCCACGCACACTGGGTCGCATTATACATAAACGAAAACAGTCGCCTCAAAAAGGGCGGGCTCGGACGATTGATTCTCTCTATGATCGAAACAATCGATATTGAGTTGCCGCGCGCGGCGGGCAATCTGCCCGGCCAGTACAATCAGGGCTTTTAACCGCCGCTCGCGCCATGAAAGTCACGCTCATTCCGGTCACGCCGTTCCAGCAGAACTGCTCGCTGCTCGTCTGCGAGAAGACGGGGCGCGCCGCCGTCGTCGATCCCGGCGGCGATCTCGATCTGATCGAGCAGGAAGTCGCGCGGCAGAACGTCGAGGTCGAAAAGGTGCTGCTCACGCACGGCCACGTCGACCATTGCGCGGGGGCGAAGCGGCTCGCCGCGCATTACGGCGTGCCGATCGAGGGGCCGCAGGAAGAAGAACGCTTCTGGATCGAGAAACTGCCGATGCAGAGCGAACGCTTCGGCTTCCCGGCCGCCGAGACATTCGAGCCCGACCGCTGGCTCGACGACGGCAACACCGTCGCGTTCGGCGACGAAACGCTCGAGGTCTATCACTGCCCGGGCCATACGCCCGGCCACGTCGTGTTCTTCAGCCGCGCGCACCGGCTTGCGATCGTCGGCGACGTGCTGTTCGCCGGCTCGATCGGCCGCACCGATTTCCCGCGCGGCAATCACGTGGACCTGATTCGCTCGATCCGCGAAAAGCTCTGGCCGCTCGGCGACGACGTGACGTTCGTCCCCGGCCACGGCCCTGTGTCGACGTTCGGCGACGAGCGCCGCACGAATCCGTTCGTTGCTGACGGGGTGGCGGGATGAACGTCGCGACGACAGGCACGAGCCGGGAAATCTACGTCAGCACCGACGTCGAAGCGGACGGCCCGATTCCGGGCCCGCACTCGATGCTGAGCTTCGCGTCCGCCGCGTTCACCGAGGACAAGCAACTGATCGCGACCTTCTCCGCCAATCTCGAACTGCTGCCGGGCGCCGCGCCGCATCCGGTGCAGGACGCGTGGTGGAAGACGCAGCCGCAAGCGTGGGCCGCATGCCGGCGCGATCTGCAGGCGCCGGAGGCGGCGCTCGTCGCGTACGCCGAATGGGTCGAGGCGCTGCCCGGCAAGCCGGTGTTCGTCGCGATGCCGGCGGGCTTCGATTTCACGTTCATGTTCTGGTACATGATGCGTTTCGCCGGACGCTGCCCGTTCTCGTGGTCCGCGCTCGACATCAAGACGCTCGCGTTCGCGCTGACGGGCCTGCCGTACCGCAAGGCGATCAAGCCGCGCTTCCCGAAGCACTGGTTCGACGACCATCCGCACACGCACATCGCGCTCGACGATGCGATCGAACAGGGCGCGCTCTTTTGCAACATGCTCGCCGACCTGCGCGCGATGCAGGCCGCGAAGGCGTCGGCGCCGCCGCTCGAAGCAGCAGACGATTCAGCACAAAATCCCGCCGACGGCCCGAGAAATTAGCGAATATCGCTCGTTTTAACCGCTTCGGATTGCCTTTCCTTCCACCCGCCTCTACCATTGGCAAATGTTGTAGCCGCTTTGGAGGCGCAGGTGACCCTCGATACCTTTTCGCAAAAAATCCTTCGCCTGTTGCAGCTCGACGCGCGCCGCTCCGTGCAGGAGATCTCCGATCAGGTCGGCCTCTCCAGCACGCCATGCTGGCGCCGCATCAAGGACATGGAGCAGTCCGGCGTGATCCAGCGCTACACCGCCCTCCTCGATCGGGAGAAGCTCGGGCTCCATATCTGCGCGCTCGCGCACGTCCACCTGACCCGCCACAACGAGGGCGGCGTCGAGCAGTTCGAGCGGGAGATTGCGACCTGCCCCGAAGTGACCGAGTGCTACAGCACGACAGGCGAAGCCGATTACATCCTCAAGATCGTCGCGCCCGACATCAAGGCTTACGACATCTTCCTGCACGAGCGGATCTTCAAGATTCCCGCCGTGTCGCAAGTGCGCACGAGCGTCGTGCTGCGCGAGATCAAGTTCGACACGCAACTGCCGCTCTGACGCGCGTGGAGCGTTGCGGGCGCTCCGGTGCTTGGGCGCTTCGCGGCACATGCAACGGCGAGCGGCGCGAGCCCGCGCACCGCGCATAGGCCAATCAGAGCGGCCGGCCGACCGTCGCCGCGTCGCCCGACGCGAGCGCGCGCGAAATGCCGAGGCGCCGCGCGCCGAACCGGCGCTTCAATGCTTCGATGTCCAAACGAGCGGCCGGATCGCCGTCGGCCACACGCTCGCCGCCTGCGTGCGCGTCCAGCGCGAGCGTGATGTCGATTTCGAGCCCCGTGCTCAGATAGTGCAGGTTGATCGCGCTCGCCTGCAGCCCCGCCGTTTCGAGCGTCGCCGCGATCTGCCCCTCGATCTGGTCGCGCGGCGGCAAGTCGAGCACCGTGCGGCGCGCGACGTCATGCTCCGGATCGACGTGGATCAGCGCGTCGAGCACGCGCCGGTCCGTGAGCACGCGCGCCCGCGCGGCCTCCGCGATGTAGTGCCCCTCGGAGACGGACATCATCGGATCGACAAGAATGTGCGCGTCGACGAGCGCCGAGTCGCCCATCTTGCGGGTGCGCAGATCGTGCACGTCGCGCACGCCGGGCGTCGACACGATGAGCGCGCGGATCTCGGCGGACGCGTTCTCGTCGAGCGCACGGTCCGACAGGTCCTGCAGCGCGTCCCAGCCGAACGTCCAGCCCATCCGAGCGACCATGAAGCCGACGATCGCCGCGGCGATCGGATCGAGGACGCGCACGCCGGCGAGGCTGCCGATGATGCCGAGCGCGACGACGAGCGACGACGCGGCGTCCGAACGCGCGTGCCACGCGTTGGCGACGAGCATCGCCGAGCGCACGCGTTGCGCCTCGCGCAGCATGTAGCGGAACAGCGCCTGCTTCGACAGCAGCACGACGACGGCGACCGCGAGCGCGCTCGCATGGACGGGCGGAATGTCCTCGAGATGCACGAGCCGATCGCCGGCGCGCCACAGCATCCCGACGCCAACCGCGATCAGGATCGCGCCGAGAAAGAATGAAGCGACCGTTTCGTAACGGCTATGGCCGTAATTATGATCGGCGTCCGGTTTTGCGCCGCTGTGCCGATTGGCGAGCAGTACCACAAAATCGGAAACCAAATCCGACAATGAGTGAACGCCATCCGCAATCAAAGCTTGGGAATGCGCAATTAGGCCGACAGCCACCTGCAGCGTCGCCAGAATCACGTTGAGCACGATGCTGACGAACGTGCTCTTGCGAGCGACCGCCTGCTTTTCCGAGGCCAGGTCGTCGTTTGAAAATGTAGACATGAAATATCGAATGCGGCGAAAGATACCGCAATTCTATCAAGCGAGTCTTGAAAGCGCTCGAGCCAGGACCAAAAAAACAAGCAAAATCAATCGCTTATGAAAACGCAACGCATTTTCATTTACAACTAAACATTACATTTATGTGACAAATGCCGGCCGCGGGCGCCGGCTTCCAAAACACAAAAGGCCACGCTCCCCTCAAGGGGTGTGGCCTTTTGTGTTTGGCAGGCAGGTTGCGCTCAGATTGCGAATTGCTCGCGATTCTTGCCGGCGATCCAGCGAGGAGGCTTCCCACGGCCCGACCATGTCGCGCCGGATTCCGGGTCGCGGTATTTCGCCGCGACGCCGGCGCGGGGACGACCCGCCTTTCCGACTTTGCCACGACCGAGACCGAGTTCTGCGAGCGTGAAACCGTAATCGGCGATCTTTTGCTTGACGTCGCTCAATACCTCCGCGTATTCGCGCGACTTGGCCTCTTCGATCTGCTTCTCCAGCTTCTCTCGCTGAGCGAGAAGGTCCTTGTAAGAAGACATAAATTCCCTTTTATCTGACCAAATGGTGCCGATCTTGGGTCGGCTTGCCATCTTAACTAACGATGCCTCGGATAATGGGATCAAAGGTTAGCACAAAAAAGAATTCAGCGAATACCGCATCTCGGAAAATAAGCGTTGTATTTTGTGATTTGATTGTTCAAATTGACCAGCATCCGCTTCATTTGCAATTATTGCTAGTCTTACAAGCGGATAGACTGAATTCAGTACATATTTTAAGCTCGCAAATTGCGCAATTGACCCGGGCGATCGAATTAGAAGTTTTCATGAAACGAAAGGTTCCGCGGATTCAAAGCATGGCCGTCGCCTTATCTCGTTTAATACGTCCGCAATGTGCGCAATCGCTCATAATCGGCCCCGCCGCTTTACGTAAACGAAACGGCTGCCGCCTCCCGCAGCGCCGCGGACAGCGCATCGGCATCCATTTTCGGCGCGTCGAACGGCGTGCGCCGTCTCGTTCCATTCAAACGCCAGTCCGCGCCGTAGCGGTCGACGCCGAGCAATTCGAGCCCGGTGCGCCGCTCTCGCGACGCGTCGTATTCGTCCCATAGCGCGCGCTCGTCGTCGTACCCGACAGGCGCGAGCGGATCCAGCTCGGTCGCGTCGAGCCAGCCCATTCGACCGAATCCGCCGATATAGCGCAGCCGCTCGCACGTGAGCGCCCAGAACGTGAAATCGCCGAGCGCGAGATAACGTTCGCCGTCCGGGTGATAGCGAAGGTAGCGCGCGGCGACGTGCGAATCGATGCCGGCCGGTTCGAAGCGGCCGACGAGCGTCGCGCGTTCCGCCTCGAGCACGCTGTCCGACGCGCCCGCCGCATCGCCCAGGCCGTCGGCGACCAGAAAACCGGCGCGCGGATCGGCCGCGAGATTGCGCGTGTGCTCGGCGAGCCCGCTCACGAGCACGACCGGCCGGTGCCGCGCGTCGACCGCGTACGGCACGACGGTCGGATACGGGTAGCCTTCGGGCGCGCGCGAGTGCGTCGCGAGCGTGCCGAGCGCATTGCGGTGTAAAAGATGAAGCGGCAAGACGGCGGAAATGTTCACGTGCGTGATCCTTGCATGCGGGGGTGAAACGCTCGGGCCGGACCGGCGTCCGTCCGGGCCGGGCGCGCTGAACGCGTCGGCGCGCCCGGCAGGGGCGATCGGCAAGCCATCAAGCCAACGAAGGCGGCGCACGCCAAGCATGCACTCGCCGGCGCATCGCGCGCAACCCGGCAAGCGCAAGCAAGACGCAACGCGCTCCGCTAGAATCGGCGCTGTTTTGTTAAGCGCCGCGTCAGCTTCGCGCGCCGTTCTCACCCGATTTCATCCCGTCCCCGCCGAGCCTTCCGTGTCCGACCCGTCGCCCGATCTCGCTTCGCCCGCCTCCATCCATCGCCGGCCTCCGGCATCCGCCCGCCAGCGCGCACGGGCGGCGACGATGGCGCTCTTCTTCGTCGCCGGCATGATGTATGCGTCATGGGGCGTGCACGTGCCGACCGTGCGCGACAAGTTTGCGCTGTCGCCCGCGCTGCTGTCGTTCGCACTCCTCGCGGCCGCGATCGGCTCGATCGTCGCGATGACGACCAACGCGCGCTGGATCGCGCGTGTCGGCTCCCGCACCGCGTGCCTGACGGGCGGCCTCGCGATGTCCGCATGCGGCGCGCTGATCCTCGTCGTGCCGTCCTACCCGCTGCTGCTCGCGGTGCTCGTGTTGTTCGGCTTCTCGATGGCGACGCTCGACGTCGCGATGAACGCCGAGGCGAGCGCGGTCGAATCGGCGTTCGGCAAGCCGATCATGTCGATGCTGCACGGGATGTTCAGCGTCGGCGGAATGGCGGGCGCCGCCGCGGGCGGCGCGCTGCTGTCGGCCGGCATGGCGAGCGCCGTGCATCTCGCGCTCGCCGCGCTCGCGAGCGCGCTCGTGCTCGTCGTCGCATGCCCGGCGGTGCTGCCGCACGTGCCGCACGCCGACGCCGCCGCGCACGGCGGCCCGCGCGCGAACCGCTGGCGCTCGACCCCGCTGTGGGCGCTCGGCGCGATCGCGCTCATCGCGCTGATCGCCGAAGGCGCGATGTACGACTGGGCGACTGTTTACATGCGCGACGTCGTATCCGCGTCGCCGGCGTTTTCGAGCGCGGCATACGCGGCGTTCTCGGGCGGCATGGCCGCCGCGCGTTTCGCGGGCGATGCGGTTCGCGCGCGCTTCGGCGCGCCGCAGCTCGTCTGCGCGAGCGCGACGCTCGCGTGCGTCGGCATGATCGGCGCGCTCGCGCTGCCGTATGCGCTCGTCGCGCTGGCGGGCTTCACGCTGATGGGCCTCGGCCTCGCCAACATGATGCCCGTGCTGTTCGCCGCCGCCGCGCGGGTCGAAGGCATCCACGCGGCCGAAGGGCTCGCGCACGTTGCGGGGCTCGCATACTTCGGGCTGCTGTTCGGGCCGGTCGTGATCGGCGCGGTCGCGCAGGCGGCCAATCTTTCAGTTGGATTGTCGATCGTCGCGCTATGTGCGGCGCTCGTCGCGATCGTCGCGCCGAAAGTGCTGAGCCGGCTGAAGATCTGATCCGGCTCCGGCAAGCCTGCCCGCAGGCACCGAGGCATTCGCCCGATCACCCGCTCCGCTTGTCCTCTTTCTTCCTCTCAAAAAACAAGGCGCGCACGCCTTTCGGCATGCGCGCCCCGCCCCCTCCGTCAGCCGCGCAGACGGTTACATCTTGACTTCGTCCAGGAACGTCTTCTTGCCGTTCTTGTAGTCGTACAGCGAAATCACGCCGTGCTGCAGATCGCCCTTCGAATCGAAGGTCGTCGTGCCGATCACGCCCGTGTAGTTCGTCTTCGGCATCGCCGCGACGATCTTCGCCGGGTCCGTCGAGTTCGCGCGCTTCATCGCGTCGACGACGATGTACACCGCGTCATACGTGAACGGCGCGTAGATCTGGATCGGCTGGCCGAAGCGCTTCTCGTACTTCGCCCTGAACGCCGCACCGCCCGGCATCTTTTCGAGCGACGCACCCGCTTCCGAGCACACGACGTTGTCGGTCGCATCGCCCGCCAGGTCCGACAGCTTTTCCGTGCAGACGCCGTCGCCCGCGAGGATCTTCGCGCGCAGGCCGAGCTGCTTCGCCTGCTTCGCGAACGGGCCGCCCGTCGCGTCCATGCCGCCGTACATCACGGCATCCGGATTCTCACCCTTGATCTTCGTCAGGATCGCGCGGAAGTCGACCGCCTTGTCGTTCGTCGCGTCGTGCGACACCACCTTCAGGCCGAGCGCCTTCGCCTTCTTCTCGAATTCGTTCGCAAGGCCCTGGCCGTACGCGGTCGAATCGTCGACGACGGCGACGCTCTTGATGCCCTTCGAACGCGCGTAGTTGGCGAGCGCCGGACCTTGCTGCGCGTCGGTCGCGACGACGCGGTAGGTCGTCTTGAAGCCTTGCTGCGTGTAAGCGGGATTCGTCGCCGACGGCGAGATCTGCACGATGCCCGCATCGCTGTAGATCTTCGACGCCGGGATCGACGTGCCCGAGTTCAGGTGGCCGACGACGGCGACGACCTTGTCGTCGACGAGCTTCTGCGCAACCTGCGTCGCGGTACGCGGGTCTGCCGCGTCGTCCTGTGCATCGAGCTGGAGCGTGATCTTCTGGCCGCCGATCGTGAGACCCTTCGCATTGATCTCTTCGACCGCGAGACGCGCGCCGTTTTCGTTGTCCTTACCGAGGTGGGCGATCCCGCCCGTCAACGGTGCGACGTGGCCGATCTTGACGACCTGGTCGGCAGCAGCGTTCGTGGCGGCTGCAGCCAACAGCATAGCTGCCGCGCTGATCGGCAGCAGCTTTTGCATCTTGATATTCATGGAAGTCTCCAGTTTCAATCCAAAAAAACGCCTTCACCGACGCCCCGCACCGATCCTCGTGTTCGACAAAAAACCACTGGACGATTCGCCGGCTGCATTGGTTTATGCACTTGCACCAATCAAGCGCGCGATGCACCACATGCGAGGCGGCCTTCACGTGCTTGCGCGCAAGTGTAGGCGATCAAATTAATAAGTGGGACGTTTTTAGAAAACTGGGACGACTACCGATGTCGCACTTGCGTCAAAGCGGGTCCGATCGGCCGCAAACCCGCTAAACGTAAGGGTTTCCGCCAATTCAGATGAAGAAATGAAAGGCCCAATTAATGATTGGGAAAGCGATTTCAATCGTGTTTTTAATCAATGTCTTCCGATTGAAATAATTCGGTGAACAGAGCGTGTCGGACAACGCGGCCGGCGTGCGTTTTTGTCGCGCCGGCCGATTCGTCAGTCAACCGAAATAATGTGGCGCGAAAGCGTCGCGCGCCACTCCGAATCGAGCGCATCGATCAGTTGCGCGGTCGTTTGTGCTGCATCTCGGTGCTTGCCGAGCGGCGCGCCCTGGCCGGACCATAGCGACAGATACTCGGCGTCGCCTGCGCGCGCGGCCGCTTGCCGCAGCTCTTGCGTCAGCGCGTTTTGCACCGGGTACGGCGCGACCGAATCGAGTCGCTCGGTCAGTTGCGCCATCAGCGCGTTGCGGATGCCGCGTGCATGCCGGCCCGTGATCGCGCGCGTGACGGCCGTCGACGTGTCGTCGCTCGCGAGCAGGCGCGCCTTCCAGCACGCGGGGATCGCGCTTTCCGCGCATGTGAGGAACGCGGTGCCGAGCTGCGCCGCCTGCGCGCCGAGCGCAAGCGCGGCGGCGATCCCGCGTCCGTCCATGATGCCGCCCGCCGCGAGCACCGGCAGGCCGGTCGCGTCGACGAGCTGCGGCACGAGCGCCATCGTGCCGACGAGTGCGTCTTCGGCCGAGCCGATGAACGTGCCGCGATGGCCGCCCGCTTCCGCGCCCTGCGCGCAGATCGCATCGGCGCCCGCCGCCTGCCATGCGAGGCCTTCGGCGATGTGCGTCGCGGTGCCGATCACGTACGTGCCCGCCGCCTGCAGCCGCGCGACGTCTTCCTTGTCGAGCACGCCGAACGTGAAGCTCGCAACCGGCACACGCGCGTCGACGAGCGCGTCGAGCTGCGCGCGAAAGTCGGGCGCGTAGCGCGCGGGCGGCGCACCGGGCGGCAGCCCGAACTGCGCGCGCAGCGGATCGATCGCGGCAAGCGCGCGACGCACGGTCGCGTCGTCCGGATGCGCGTCGGGCAGCACGAACAGATTCACGGCGAACGGACGGCTCGTCGCCGCGCGCACCGCGGCGATCTCGGCGGCGAGCCTGTCGGGCGCGAACGACGCGCCGCCGAGGCTGCCGAGCGCGCCGGCGTTGGACGCGGCCGCGACGAGCGCGGGCGTCGTCGCGCCGACCATCGGCGCCTGCACGAGCGGCAGGCGCAATTCGAAGCGGGCGGAGAACGGGGTCGGGGCAATGCGGGAAGTCATGGCGAATCCTCGAATGAATGCAGGGATACAGGGAGGCGGATGCGGTCACGCGGGAGACCGGCGGGATCGAACGACCGATGCAACGACTGTAACCGCGCGCGACGGCACTGAAAATTGAATAATCCAGATCGATCCGATCGCGCGGCGAGAAGGCTCGCGCGAACACACCGGGCACGGGCGTTGCGCGGGCATGGCGCGGCACTGCATCGACGAAAGTTTGATGGCACACTGGGCCCCACTTTCACATTCACCGTCAGGACCGTCACCGGTCCTGCTTTGCCAGGAGATCAGCATGGCTTCGCAATGGATCGACATCCCCGCAGGCAACGACACGTTCGGCGGCTATCTCGCGCTGCCGAAGCGCGGCAAGGGCCCGGCCGTCGTCATCATTCAGGAGATCTTCGGCGTCAACAGCCACATCCGCTCGGTCGCCGACCAGTACGCGGCCGACGGCTACGTCGCGCTCGCGCCCGACGTGTTCTGGCGCACGCAGCCGCGCGCCGAACTCGGCTACGAGGGCGCGGACCGCGAAAAAGGCATCGAGCTGCTTCAGAAGACCGACGTCGCGCAGGCCGTCGCCGACATCGGCGCGGCCGCCGCGGCGCTGCGTGCGCGTCCCGAGGTCGCGGGCAAGCTCGCCGCGATCGGCTATTGCTTCGGCGGGCGCCTCGCGTATCTCGCCGCGGCGCGGCAGCACGTCGATGTCGCGGTCGCGTATTACGGCGGCGGCATCCAGAATCATGTCGACGTCGCGGCGAAGATCGCGCAGTCGATCCTCTTCCACTACGCGGGCCACGACCAGTCGATCCCGCCCGATGCAGTCGACAACGTGAAGGCCGCGTTCGCCGGCCGCGCGAACGCCGAGTTCCACCTGTACCCGGACGCGCAGCACGGCTTCAACTGCTCGGATCGCGCGACGTACGACCAGCGCGCGGCGGCGCTCGCGCACGGCCGCACGCTGACGTTCCTCGCCGAACATCTGTAAGCTGCATGCAATCGCCGCGCCCGCGCGTCACGCGCGGGCGCGCACGCCGCTTCACCTGTTCCGCATTCCGCATTCCGAATTCCCAATCGGTAGCCGCTCGTCACCACAGGAGATGACCGTGCAGTCCGACTATCTGTCTCACGATGCAATCGGTCTCGCGCAGCTCGTCGCGCGGCGCGAAGCCAGCGCGCGCGAGCTGCTCGATGCCGCGATCGGCCGCGCGGAAGCGCTCAATCCGGCGCTCAACGCGATCGTGCTGAACGACTACGCAGCCGCGCGCGACCGCGCGACGAATGGCGCGCTCGACGGGCCGCTCGCCGGCGTGCCGTATCTCGTCAAGGATCTCGGCTCCGCGGTGGGCGGGCTGCCGCTGTCGCTCGGCAGCCGCCACTATCGCCACTACGTGCCGGCCGAAGATTCGCCGCTCGTCGCCCGGACGAAGGCGGCTGGGCTCAACATCTTCGGCAAGACCAACACGTCCGAACTCGGGCAGATGCCGTACACCGAGCCCGCGCTGTTCGGCGCGTGCCGCAACCCTTGGAATCTCGATCACACGCCGGGCGGCTCGAGCGGCGGCTCGGCGGCGGCCGTGGCCGCGGGCATCGTGCCGCTCGCGCACGCGTCCGACGGCGGCGGCTCGATCCGGATTCCCGCGTCGTGCTGCGGCCTGTTCGGCTTCAAGCCGTCGCGCGATCCGGCGCTCGCGCCGTGGCCCGTGCCGGGCGAGATCGTCGTCGAGCATGCAGTCTCGCGCAGCGTGCGCGACAGCGCGCTCCTTCTCGACATCACGACGGGACGGGCCGCCCCGGGCCGGCTCGATGCCGCCGGCGCGCCCGACACGTACCTCGGCGCGCTCGACGCGCCGCCGCCCGCGCTCAAGATCGGCTACGTGACGGACCCGATGCTCGCGCCGGCGCTGTCCGCCGACGTGCTCGACGCGCTCGACGGCGCCGCATCGCTCGCCGCATCGCTCGGGCATACCGTCGAGCCGACGTCGCTCAATCTCGACTTCGCGCAGATCAACGAGGTGTTCCTGACGATCTGGGCGACGATCGCCGACGAGCTCGTGCTCGGCGCGGAAAACATCACCGGACGCAAGCCCGCGCGCGCCGAATTCGAGCCGGCGACCTGGGCGATGGCGCAGATCGGCCGCCGGCTCGCGCGCGAGCGGCTGCCGCACATGCTCGAGTTGCAGCGACAAATCACCGCGCGCGTAGCGGGCCTCGTGTCGCGCTACGACGTGATCCTGTGCGCGACGCTTGCCGCGCCGCCGATCAAGATCGGCGAAATGCAGCCGACGCTGTTCGAGACGCGGCAGATGGAGATGCTCGGCGTGCTGCCGGTGAAGCCGCTGCTCAAGCGGATGCTCGCGGAGGCGTCGCAGAAGGCGTTCGCGTGGGCGGGCTGCACCGAGCTCTTCAATCTGACCGGGCAGCCGGCGATGTCGGTGCCGCTGCATTGGACGCGGCGCGGATTGCCGGTCGGCGTTCAGTTCGTCGCGCGCCACGGCGACGACGCCCGGCTCTTCAAGCTCGCGCGCCAGCTCGAGCTCGCGCGGCCGTGGTTCGACAAGCGGCCGCCGCTCGTTCGCGCGCAGGCATGAACGGCGGGCGGTCGCGCGGCGGCGCTTCGTTGCGCGCCGCGCCTGTCGATCGAATACGGAAATTCGGGCAAAAAAAGAGGCGAAACCGAAAGGTTTCGCCTCGTCGTACTCGCTGACGCGCCGCCTGCGCGCCGGCCGGCGTCAGAGACCCAGCCGCTCGCAGACGAGCTTCGTCGCCGCCGCGCCGTTCAGCGTGTAGAAGTGCAGACCGGGCACGCCTGCGTCGATCAGTCGCCGGCAAAGACCCGTGACGACGTCCGCGCCGAATGCGCGGATCGAGTCCTTGTCGTCGCCGAAGCTCTCGAGCCGGCGCGCGACCCAGCGCGGCACTTCCGCGCCGCACATCTCGGAAAAGCGCATGAGCTGCGAGAAGTTCGTGATCGGCATGATGCCGGGCACGATCGGCACGTCGACGCCGAGCTTCGCCGCGTCTTCGACGAAGCGGAAGTACGCGTCCGCATTGTAGAAATACTGCGTGATCGCGGCGTTCGCACCCGCCTTCACCTTGCGCACGAAGTTCTCGAGATCGGCCTTCGGCGAGCGGGCCTGCGGGTGGTACTCCGGATAGGCGGCGACTTCGATCCGGAACCAGTCGCCGTGCTCGGCGCGGATGAAGCTGACGAGCTCGGACGCATAGCGCAGCTCGCCCACCTCGCCCATTCCGGACGGCAAATCGCCGCGCAGCGCGACGATGTGGCGGATGCCGTGCGAGCGGTACTGGTCGAGAATCGCGCGCAGGCTGTCCTTCGACGAGCCGACGCATGACAGGTGCGGCGCGGCTTCGAGCCCCGCTTGCTGCATGTCGAGCACGGTGTCGAGCGTGCCTTGCTGTGTCGAGCCGCCCGCGCCGAACGTGACGGACACGAATTTCGGCTTGAGCGGCGCGAGCTGCGCGCGCGTCGCGCGCAGCTTGTCGACGCCTTCCGCCGTCTTCGGCGGAAAGAATTCAAAGGAAAGTTCGATCGGGTTCATGATTCAGGGATCACCCCGTCAGCCGATGTTGCGCTGACCGAAGATCAGGGCGGACAGCAGCCATGACACGATGCTGTACAGGATCGAACCGAAGAACGCGGACCAGAATCCCGACACTTCGAAGCCCTTCAGCAGCGACGCCGCGAGCCAGAAGCACAGCGCGTTCACGACGAGGATGAAGAGGCCGAGCGTGACGATCGTCACGGGCAGCGTGAGCAGGATCAGGATCGGCCGGATCACCGCATTGATGAGACCCAGCACGACCGCGACGATGAGCGCCGTGCCGAAGCTCTTGATGTGGATCGACGGCACGAGGTACGTGATGATCAAGAGCGCGAGCGCGTTGATGATCCAGGTCAGGATGACGGTCATGTGAAGCTCCTTCTGCGGTTGACGATCCGGCCGAGCGCGGCCGCCCCGGAAGATGAGAACGCGCGGCGCGTCGGGCGGCGCACTTCGCCCGCCGGCGCGCCGCGCGCGGCGGACGTCAGGCGAGCGGCCGCCCGGCGCTCGCGCGCCGGGTACGGATCAAGATATCAGTAACGATAGTGATCCGGCTTGAACGGGCCCGCCTTCGGCACGCCGATGTACGACGCCTGATCGTCGGACAGCTCGGAGAGCTGCGCGCCGATGCGCGCGAGGTGCAGGCGCGCGACCTTCTCGTCGAGATGCTTCGGCAGCACGTACACCTTGTTCTCGTACTGCTCGCCGCGCACGAACAGCTCGATCTGCGCGAGCGTCTGGTTCGCGAACGAGTTCGACATCACGAACGACGGGTGGCCGGTCGCGCAGCCGAGGTTCACGAGGCGGCCTTCCGCCAGCAGGATCACGCGCTTGCCGTCCGGGAAGATGATGTGGTCGACCTGCGGCTTGATGTTTTCCCACTCGTACTGGCGGGTCGACGCGACGTCGATTTCCGAGTCGAAGTGGCCGATGTTGCAGACGATCGCGTTGTGGCGCATCGCCTTCATGTGATCGTGGTTGATCACGTGGTAGTTGCCGGTCGCCGTCACGAAGAGGTCGGCCTTGTCGGCCGCGTATTCCATCGTCACGACGCGGTAGCCTTCCATCGCCGCCTGCAGCGCGCAGATCGGATCGATTTCCGTGATCCACACGGTCGCTCCGAGGCCGCGCAGCGATTGCGCGCAGCCCTTGCCCACGTCGCCGTAGCCCGCGACCACTGCAACCTTGCCCGCGATCATCACGTCGGTCGCGCGCTTGATGCCGTCGACGAGCGATTCGCGGCAGCCGTACAGGTTGTCGAACTTCGACTTCGTCACCGAATCGTTCACGTTGAACGCCGGGAACGGCAGGCGGCCGTCCTTTTCCATTTGGTACAGGCGGTGCACGCCCGTCGTCGTCTCTTCGGTGACGCCCTTGATGTGCGCGAGGCGCTTCGAGTACCAGTTCGCGTCGATGTCGAGGTGGCGCGCGATCGACTTGAAGAGCGCGACTTCTTCCTCGTTGGTCGGCTTGGCGATCGCCGAGCGGTCCTGCTCGGCCTTCGAGCCGAGGATCAGCAGCAGCGTCGCATCGCCGCCGTCGTCGAGGATCATGTTCGCGAACTCGCCGTTCGGCCATTCGAAGATGCGGTGCGAGAACTCCCAGTATTCGTCGAGCGACTCGCCCTTGAACGCGAAGACGGGCGTGCCGGCTTCGACGATCGCGGCCGCCGCGTGATCCTGCGTCGAGAAGATGTTGCACGACGCCCAGCGGACGTCGGCGCCGAGCGCCTTCAGCGTCTCGATCAGCACGCCCGTCTGGATCGTCATGTGCAGCGAACCCGCGATGCGCGCGCCCTTGAGCGGCTGCTGCGCCTTGTATTCGTCACGGATCTGCACGAGGCCGGGCATCTCGGTCTCGGCGATGTTCAGCTCCTTGCGGCCCCAGCCGGCAAGCGCGATATCGGCGACGACGTAATCTTGCGAGGAATTGGAATCGATGACAGCGGCGTTCATCACGCCCTCCTTTCTAAAAAAGTTCTAGAAAATTGTGACGTGAGCGCCGTTCAAGTAAGCGGCCGGCATCGGCAGGAACGATCGCCGCTACGCGACGATACTGCGCCGACACACCGCTCGGTTGACCATTTCCGAGCCTGGCGGGCGGGGCCCGTCGCAACGCTCCTCGGAAACGAGGTGGGATTGTAGCAAATCGAGGCGAAATTTTCCTATCGGGCGGGCCGGCCGCTCGCGCGCGGCATTTCGTCCGGCTTCGTCAGCGCGCATTCCCGTTTCGCGCCCGATCGTCGCACGGGCGGCTCAGCTCTCCGTGCCCACCCACGTCTGCTCGCGCAGCTTCGCGCGCAGCCGCGCGACCGCCTGGCTGTGCAGCTGGCATACGCGCGACTCGCTCACTTCGAGCACCGCGCCGATCTCGCGCAGGTTCAGGCCGCGCTCGTAGTACAGCGACATCAGCAGCTTCTCGCGCTCGGGCAGGTGCTCGATCGCGTCGACGAGCGCGCTGCGCAGATGACCGTCAAGCAGCGCGGAAAGCGGATCGGCGTGGTCGGCGCGGTAGCGGTCGAGGAACGGCTCGTCGTCGGCCGAGCGGTCGAAGTCCTCGTAATAGACGAGCTGGCTGCCGTGCAGATCCTGCAGCATCGACTGGTATTCGCCGAGCGGCATCTGCAGATGCGCAGCGACCTCCGTTTCGTTCGCCGAGCGGCCAAGCCGCTGCTCGACCTGGTGAACCGCGTGCTCGACTTCGCGCGATGTCTTGCGCAGGCTGCGCGGCAGCCAGTCGTTGCTGCGCAGCTCGTCGAGCATCGCGCCGCGGATCCGCTGCGTCGCGTAGGTCTCGAACTGCGCGCCCTGATCTTCCTTGTAACGGCTCGCCGCGTCGAGCAGGCCGATCATGCCGGCCTGGATCAGATCGTCGAGGTCCACGCTCGCCGGCATCTTCGCGACGAGCTGCAGGCCGAGACGACGCACGAGCGGCGCGTATTGCGTCAGCACTTCGTCCTGGGAAATCTTGCCTTGAGCGTTATACATCGTGCCCTCTCTTCGTCGTGGCGTTCAGGCGGCATGAGCCGCACCCCGTTCAAACGCCGAACTTCCCGTCCGGACCCGGCCGACGCCCGGACCCGGGCGCATCGGCCAATACAGCAGATCGGCGGCGATCTGCCGGTAATCGCGCGCCGCCGCCGCCGACGGAAACGCGTCCACCACCGTGTGCGCGAGCCCGCGCGCGCGCTCGATCAGCGTATCGGCGGCGACGCATCCGGCGTCCGACAGCGACACCCGCAGATAGCGGCTCGCGACGCCCGCGAGGTTCTCGTACGCGGCCTTCGCGTCGGCGGCGCTCTGCACGTGATTCGTCAGCACGCGGAACTGCGCGAGCGCATGCGCGTAATGCAGCCGTTTCATGCACGCGTACGCCTCGGTGATCGCCGACGCCGACACGCGCGTGACGACGAGCACGTCGTGCGCGTCGCGCGCGAGCGCCGACAGCGCGCCGTTCGCGTCGAGCTGCGCGTCGATCAGCACGATGTCCGCCGCGCCGTCGCCGAGCGTCGCGAGCTGCGTCTCGCTGTAGCCGCCGCGCGCGAGCCGCGACGCCTCGCATATCGCGAATCCGAGCTCGTGCCGCACCGGCTCGCCGCCGCGCAGCCACGAGCCGCACAGCGTCGCCGAGATCGAGCGGACGTTCGCGCGCTCGTCGACGACGAGCACGTCCTTGCCGAGCGCGGTCAGCGCCGCGGCGAGATTCGCGACCGTCGACGTGCAGCCGACGCCCGACGGTCCGCCCGTCACCGCGACGACGCGCGACGCGCGTCCGGCGAGCAGGCGCCGCAATCCTTCGGCCTGGTCGGTGATGCGTTTATCCAAAGCGGACCTCGTGCAGTTCGTTGCCGGCGCGCGCGCTCAACGCGGACAGCATCGCCGGAAGATCGTCGTCGTGCGGCACGAACGGCGAATCCTCGCGCGGCGCGCAGAACGCACTCTTCAGCAGGAATTTCTTCGTCGCGACGTACAGGTTCTCGGGCACTTTCTGGCCGGTCGACACGTAGTGCACCGGCAGCTTGTAGCGGATCACCGTGTCGAGCACGCCGCCCAGGTTGCTCGCCTCGTCGAGCTTCGTCAGGATGCAGCCCGCGAGATCGGGCAGGGCCGCTTTAGGCTGGCCTGCCGCGCTGCGGTACGCCTGCACGACTTCGTTCAGCGTATCGCCGTGGCTCGTCGCGTTCAGCAGCAGCAGGCGCTGCACCGGCGTGTCCGCGCCGTGCAGCATCGCGATCTGGTCGGACACCGTGCGGTCGCGCTGGCTCATGCCGATCGTGTCGATCAGCACCATGTGCTTGTTGCGCAGCTCGGCGAGCGCGAGCTGCAGATCGCCGCCGTCCTTCACCGCGTGCACCGGCACGCCGAGGATCTTGCCGAAGATGCGCAGTTGCTCGTGGCCGCCGATCCGGTAGCTGTCCGTCGTCAAGAGCGCGACCTTGCTCGCGCCGAAGCGCATCACGCAGCGCGCCGCGAGCTTCGCGGTCGTCGTCGTCTTGCCGACGCCCGTCGGCCCCATCAGCGCGAACACGCCGCCGCGCTCCATCAGCGCGTCCTCGCTGTCGAGCACGGGCAGGTTCGCCGCGAGCACCGTGTGCGCCCAGTCGGCCGCCGCGTCGAGCGTGCCGTAGCCTTCGCCTTCCGGCAGGTTGTCGACGACCATCCGCACGAGCTGCGCGGAGAAGCCCGCCGCGAACAGATATTTGGTCAGCGCGCCGTGCACCGGATTGCGGCGCTGGCGCTCGTTCCACATCAGGCCCGCGAACTGTTCTTCCATCAGCTCGCGCAGCGAGCCGAGCTCCTGCATCACCGTGTCGTTGACGATGCGCTCGATGCGCGCCTTCACCGCGTCCGCGACGACGGTCGCCGTGTCTTCGGGCAGGCGCGGCGCCGCGGGCCTCGACGTCGTCGCATCGTCGGCGGGCAGCCGGCGCGCGGTGTTGCGCACGATGTCGCGCGCCCATTCGGGCGGCTCGTCGGCGGCCGCGCGCTCGCGCGGCGCATGCGGGGCGGCCGCGGCCGCGCGCGGACGCGCGACGAGCGCCTCGTGCTGCTTCGTCAGCCGCTTCGCATGCTCGACGAGCCACGGTGCGGGCTCGGACGGCGCAGCGGCCGGCTGCGCGACGGCGGGCGGCGCATCGTCCTCGGCTGCCGCATCGACGCTCGCGCCGAACACCGACGAGAACACGTCGGGGATGCCGCCCGCCGCGTACGGATTCGCGGCGGCGCGCGGCGCCGACGCGGTCGCCGAGGGAACGATGACCGAAGCGGCGGGCGACGCGAACGACAGCGCCGAAGACGGATGCTGCGCCGGCTGGCGCAGCGCTTGCGGCTGCGGCTGGGCCTCGCCGTGCGCGGCTTCGGCGGCCGCGCGCCGCGTCGAGATTTCGGCCAGCTCGGCGGCGGGCAGCGCGACGATCTCGACACGACCGTCGTCGAGCGTCCGATTGGACAGTACCGCCGCGTCGGCGCCCATCGCTTCGCGCACGAGGCGCAGCGCATCGCGACTCGTCGGACCAATGAATTTGCGAATGTTCAAGCGGTACCCCCAATGACGTTAACGACCTTGATCGTGCGGGTGTCCGGCACTTCGGCGTAGGACAGCACTTTCAATTGCGGCAGGCTGCGCCGCAGGAAGCGCGCGAGCATCGCGCGCAGCGCGTGCTGGACGAGCAGCACGGGCGGCAGCCCCATGTTCTGTTGACGCAGCATCGCGTCTTGCGTGCCGATGAGCAGCGTGTGCGCGAGGCCCGGCTCGAGGCCCGGATTCGCGCCGGCGGCGAGCGCCTGCGACAGCACGCGCTCGAGATTCGCGTCGAGCCCCATCACCTGCATCTCGCCCACGCCCGGATACCACTGCTGGGTGATCGCGCGGCCAAGCGCGAGACGCACGGCGGCCGTGAGCTCGTACGGATCAGTGATGCGGCCCGCCTGCTCGGACACGGCCTCGATGATCGTGCGCATGTCGCGGATCGGCACGCCTTCGTCGAGCAGGTTCTGCAGCACCTTCTGCAGCGTGGTGAGCGAGATCGTCTTCGGCACGAGATCCTCGACGAGCGACGGCGCATCCTTGCCGGTCCGCTCGATGAGCGCCTGCACTTCCTGGCGGCCGAGCAGTTCGGCCGCGTGCTGGACGACGAGGTGATTGAGGTGCGTCGCGACGACCGTGCTCGCGTCGACGACCGTGTAGCCGTACACCTGCGCCTGCTCGCGCAACGACGTGTCGATCCAGACGGCGGGCAGCCCGAACGCCGGATCCTGCGTCGGCGCGCCCGGCAGCGCGGCCGTCACCTGGCCCGGATTGATCGCGAGCCACTGGCCCGGATACGCTTCGCCGACGCCGACCTCGACGCCCTTCAGCGCGATCCGGTAAGCGTTCGGACGCAGCTCGAGGTTGTCGCGGATATGGATGACGGGCGGCAGGAAGCCGATTTCCTGCGCGAACTTCTTGCGGATGCTCTTGATCCGCTTGAGCAGTTCGCCGTCGGTGTTCTTGTCGACGAGCGGAATCAGCCGATAGCCGACTTCGAGGCCGAGCGGATCGATGAGCGTGACGTCTTCCCAAGTCGCTTCGTGGCTGTCGGCCGGCAGCGCCGCCGGCGGCGCGATCTCGGCGACCAGGCCCGCCGCCTTCTTCGCGGCTTCGCGCTTCGTCAACGTCCGCGACAGCCAGATCGCGCCGGCGCCGAGCAGCAGGAACGCGAAGTGCGGCATGTTCGGGATGAGGCCCATCAGCACGATGATCGAGCCCGTGATCATCAAGACGCGCGGGTTCGTGAAGAGCTGCGTCGTGATCTGCGTGCCGATGTCCTCGTCGGTCGCGACGCGCGACACGATCACGCCCGCCGCGGTCGAGATCACGAGCGACGGGATCTGCGCGACGAGGCCGTCGCCGATCGTGAGCAGCGTGTAGTTCTTGCCCGCCGCGGCGAAGCTCATGTCGTGCTGGAGCATCCCGACGATCAGGCCGCCGATCACGTTGATCGCCATGATGATGAGGCCCGCGATCGCGTCGCCGCGCACGAACTTCGACGCGCCGTCCATCGACCCGTAGAACTCCGCTTCCTGCGCGACCGCCTGGCGGCGCTTCTTCGCCTGCTCTTCGTTGATGAGGCCGGCGTTCAGGTCGGCGTCGATCGCCATCTGCTTGCCGGGCATCGCGTCGAGCGTGAAGCGCGCGGACACTTCGGCGATCCGCCCCGCGCCCTTCGTGATCACCATGAAGTTGATGATCATCAGGATCACGAACACGACGATGCCGACCGCGAAGTTGCCGCCGACGAGGAAGTGGCCGAACGCCTCGATCACCTGGCCGGCCGCGTCGGGGCCCGTGTGACCTTCGAGCAGCACGATGCGCGTCGACGCGACGTTCAGCGACAGGCGCAAGAGCGTCGAGAACAGCAGCACGCTCGGGAACGCGGCGAAGTCGAGCGGCTTCATCGTGTACATGCTGACGAGCAGCACCATCACCGACAGCGCGATGTTGAACGTGAAGAACAGATCGAGCAGCAGCGGCGGCAGCGGCAGGATCATCATCCCGAGAATCATGCAGATGAGGATCGGGCCCGCGAGCGCGCGCAGGTTCGCGCCGTCGAGGAACTGCGCGCGCTTGCCGAGGAAACCGGCCGGCATGTTCATGCGGCACCTCCGGCGGCGTGACGGCCAAGCGCGTCTTCAGCTTCTTCCTCCTCGTCTTCCGGCGCGACGTGCTTGCCCTTGTCGAGCTCAGCGGGCACCTCGAGATCGACGGGCGTCTCGGGCGCGATCCCGCCTTCGGCGCGGAAGCGCTTCAGCTGATACACCCACGCGAGCACTTCGGCGACGGCCGAATACAGGGTGCCCGGAATCTCGCGTTCGAGATCGACGTTGTGATAGAGCGCGCGAGCGAGCGGCGGCGCCTCGAGGAGCGGCACGTGGTGCTCGGCCGCGAGCTCGCGGATTCGCGCGGCGACAAGGTTCACGCCCTTCGCGACGACCTTCGGCGCGCGCATCTCGCCGTCCGTGTACTTGAGCGCGACCGCGAAGTGCGTCGGATTCGTGACGACGACGTCGGCCGTCGGCACGTTCGTCATCATCCGGCGGCGCGCCATCGCGCGCTGCTGCTGGCGAATCCGGCCCTTCACGTGCGGATCGCCTTCGTTCTCGCGGTGTTCGCGCTTCACTTCTTCCTTCGTCATGCGCAGCTTCTTGTTGTACTGCCAGAGTTGATACGGCACGTCGAGGCCCGCGACGACGAGCATTCCCGCGACCGTCATCCCGCAGCACACGGCGACGAGATGCAGCGCGTCGGCGAGCGCCGCGTGGAGCGGCTGCGTCGCGAGGCCGAGCAATTCGTCCTTGCTGCGCCAGATCGCGATGCCGCCGATCCCGCCGACGACGAGCGTCTTCGCGATCGACATCCCGAGCTGGATCGGCCCTTGAATCGAGAAAATGCGGCCGAGGCCCGTGATCGGATTCAGGCGCTCGAACTTCAGCTCGAACGTCTTCGTCGACACGAGCCAGCCGCCGAGCGCCATCGGCGCGGCGAGCGCCGCGACGCCCGTCAGCGCGAGCAAGGGCGCGAGCGCGTAGAGACCTTCGAGGCTCAGGCTGCCCGCGTGCGACAGCATCCGATGGGTGTCGAACGCGGTTGCGCGGTCGAACGAGAACGCCGCGTGCAGCATCGTGCGCAGATGCTCGCTGATCGGGCCGGACAGGAGCCACGCGCCGTAGAAGCCCGCCGACAGCAGCGCGAACGAAGCCAGCTCGCGCGAGCGCGCGACCTGCCCCTCCTCGCGCGCCTTCTCGCGGCGCTTGGGAGTCGCGGCTTCTGTCCGTTCGAGATCGCTGTCCTCTGCCACGAGGGCCTCCATGCGGGCGCGGCGGGATGCCGCTTTCCAGTGACACCGATTATTCCCGCAGCGGTCAACGGGCGATCGGTCGAGGAAAGCGGGGAAACGGGGGTATTTCTCGGAATCGGTTGCGCAGGCGAAGGGCGAGCGGTGAGCGGGTTTGGGGGCGGGATCGGCGGCGGGCGGCGGGCTGCCCTTGCAACCAGCGTCTTCATGCTTGCCGCACGCGCCGCTGAAACGTGCCTGCCCGCTGGAAAACGCCGACGCGGTCTCGAAGGGCGCGTTTGCAGCGAGCCCGGCGCTCGGCTCCTATGCGCGGGCGCCGCGCGCCGGCACGGCGCTCACCGCAACGCACACGACGCGAGCGCGTTGGCCGCGAAGACGCCCGACAGCATCGATGTCGTCACGCCGAAGCCCGGATACGTCGTCTGGCCGGCAAGATACAGCCCGTCGATCGGCGTCACGTGCGCAAACTGCTGATCCGGCCGCGCGGCGGGCGACAGCCCGTAAGGCGCGCCTTCGTACAGGCCGAGCCGCTCCGCATGATCCCGCGGGCTCGTCACGCGCAGCGTCGCGATGTCGAGCCGGTGCCGGCGCGCGAGCGCGTCGATCCAGGGCTGCGCGGCCGCCGTCTTCGCGGCGTCGGTCCACGCGTCGAGCGGCGTTTGCGCGTCGACGGCCGCGAACATCTCGACGATGCTGCCGCCCGGCGGGGCGAGCCCGGGCAGCGTGTGACCGTCGGCACCGTGTAGTTGAACCAACGCACGCCGTCCGGCTGAGGCGACAGCGTCGCCCGCTGGTCGCCCGCGGGGCGGCAGATGGTTGACCGAATAAGCGACGGGCTCGATCCGGTTGCGCAGCCCGAGCTGGATGCCGAGCGCGCGATGCGACAAAGGCGCGCGGGCGACGCGGCGCAGCATCGCGCGCGGCGCGTCGGCGGCCTCGACGAGGCGCGCGCCACACCGATTGGCTTCATTCCGTGTCTGCGCTGCGGAGAAGCCCGTATTGTCGTCGAAAGGCGGGGAACGCGAAGGACGGACGGCAGCGAAACGGCGAGCGGGCGCTCAGCCGGCCGCGGCCCGCTGCAGCGTCGCGAGGTCGATCTTCTTCATCTGCATCAGCGCCTGCATCGTGCGCGACGCCTTCGCCGGATCGGCGCCCGTCAGCAGTTCCGGCAGTTGCGCGGGCACGATCTGCCACGACAGCCCGAAGCGGTCCTTGAGCCAGCCGCACTGCTGCGCGCTCTCGTCGCCGCCTTCGGACAGCCGGCGCCAGTAGTCGTCGATCTCGTCCTGCGTCGCGCAGTTGACGACGAACGACACGGCCGGATTGAACTGGAACGCGGGGCCGCCGTTCAGCGCGACGAAGCTCTGGCCGTCGAGCTCGAAGGCGACCGTCATCACAGTGCCCTCGCCCTGCCCGGACGCCTGCGCGCCCTCCCTGCCGTAGCGGGCGACGCGTGTGATCTTCGCGTTGTCGAACACCGATACGTAGAACGTGGCGGCTTCCTCGGCGTTGCCGTCGAACCACAGGAAGGGGGTGATGCGCTGCACACGTGCTGTCATGACGTCTCTCCTCATGAGTCTTCCTCTGCGGAACAACCTAACGATGATAGGCGCTCGCGGCGTGTGCGGCCGCGCATCTTCCGTAGTTCTCCATGCAAAAGGGCGCGATTTCTCGCGCCCTTTTTGGGTGGGTTCGCGACGCGCGGGCGTCCGGAAAAACCGCCCGCCCGCGCGCCTGTCGCGTCAGAACGCGACGTAAGGGGCCGGCCCGCCGCTGCCGCGCTGGTCCATTCCGAAGTACAGCGTCTTGCCGAAGAAGTGCGGCAAGCCGAAATCGAGCACCCGTGTGTCGCCGAACGGGCCGCCCAGGTTCGGCACCGCGGACTTGTACGACGAGAACAGCGAGTTCGCGTTGGCGATCGAGATCGACGGCGACGCCTGCGCGCCGTTCAGGCCGATGACGGTGGCCGTCGTGTTCTGCGTGCCCGTCGTCGGGCAGTAGAACGATGAATTGTTGCTGCAAACGGGCAGCGTGACGGCCGTGCTGCCGCCCGTGTCGAAGAAGTACGCGTTCGAGCCGGTGTCGAAGAACGCCGTGCTGATCGCGCGCCCTAGCAGCGTGCCCGTCAGGTCGCCCGCCGTCGTCGACGTGAGCTTGGTCGCGCTCGACGGCAGGGCGTTGTTCGCCTGCGTGTTGATGCCGAACGTCAGTGTGCCGGTCGCGCTGCCGCCCGACGGCGGATTCATCGCGACGATCACGCCGTTGTTGTCGGCCGCAAAGCGCGGCACCGGATTCGCAACCTGCTGCGCGAGCGGCACCGTCGTGACCTGGCAGCTCGAGTTGCCGTTCGGGCACGCGTAGTAGTTGCTGTAGAGCGTCGACGTCACGCAGTTCGCGCCGCAGTCGTACGGCGCGGGCCCGATCCCGAGGATGCCGTTCGCGCCGAGGTCGGCGGCCGTGTTCGACGGCGAATTGCCGTTCGAGCACGACGCCGGCACGCCGGACGTGCCGAGGTCGCCGATGATCTGGACCGGCAGCGAGCTCGCCTGCTCGCCGGCGATCTTCACGTCGGCGGTGCGCACGGTGCCCCACGTGTAGCTCGTCACGAACTTGCCGCACTCGACGAGCGCGCCGCCGCTCACGCTCGACACGGGCAGGCTGCCGAGCACGTTCGACGCGGCGGTGTTGACGATCCGCAGCCCGTACGACGCGGTGTCGACGAGCACGTTGTCGATCGTCTGGCACGCCGACGTGCCGGGCGCGCAGATCGTCACGCTGACGGTCGGCATGTTGACGACGGTCGCGACGCCCGTGCTGACGGTGATCGCCGTCTGGTTCGACGCGAGCGGCGTGCCGGACGAGCCGCCCGAACCGCTGCTCGAGCCGCCGCCCGCGGACGTGCTGCCGCCGCCGGAACCGGTGTTGACGGACGCGTTCGAGCCGCCGTCGCCCCCGCCGCCGCAGGCGGCGACGAGTGCGACCGTGGCCGCGCCGACGCTCAGCGCGCCGAGCCAGCGAGTCAGAGTGTGTTGGAAGCGCAAGATCTGTCCCCTCCCGTCGCGATCACTGGATGTCGTTGGTGGAGAAGCCGGCAGGCAGCGCCTGCGGCAGCCACGCCTGACCGGAGTACGAGCCCATGTGGCCGCCCGTGTGGACGACGAGCCCGCTCGTGTCGATCGCGGTCGGCGCGCGCGGCCCGCGTGCGGCGTGGGACGCCTTCACGCCCGCCTCGTATTGCGGGAAATAGCTGCCGAGCAGATCGGAGAGATCCGGCGCGATGGGGCCTTGCCACGACAGCGCGAACACGGTGCCTGCCGTCGAGACGTACTCGCGCACGACGGTGCCGGAGCCGAGCGTGGTTTCCCGCACGGTGTAGCCGACGGCGGCCGTCGATGCGCTGCCCGCCGCATGGATGCTGCGCTGCATCGAACGCACCACCGCGGCGGTATCCGCGGCGGGCGGGGTCATCGGCGCGCCGCCGAGGCCCGCGTGGACGGGCGCGGCAAGCCACGCGCACATGAAGCCGGCCGCCGTCGCGGCGATCCGGCGAAATCGACTCGATCTCACTCCATTCCTCCTCGAATTCAGGCTCGCATCTCGGGCGGCGTGACGTCTGCCGGCTCATGCACCGCTCATAATCGACAATCGACAATCGAAAGCGAAAAGAAAGCCATCGAGAGCCGGCAAACCAGGAGCGTAGTATGCCTGTCTCTTATGTCAGAAACCTATTGGCATTAATCTCGACGATCTCTTGAATTTTGCAAAACAAATCGACTCAAAAGCCGAGGCTCGCCAGCAGATCGTCGACTTGCGCCTGATCCTGCACGACGTCCGCCTTCCCTTCCGGATTGATTTGCGGCCCATTCAGCAGCGATTCCGGCGTGATCGCGCCGCCCGCCTGCTCGGCGGCGAGCGCGGCGGCCGTCGCGGCGAACTGCTCGCGCCGCTCGGGCGCGATGTTTTCGACCAGCACGGTCAGCAGTTGCTGCTCGATCAGGTAGACCATGTCCATGATCTTCTTGATCACCTGGCCCGTCAGATCCTGGAAGTCCTGCGCAAGCATGATCTCGAGCAGTTGCGCGTTGGTCGCGCCCGTCGCCTCCGGAAGCGCGCGCAGGAACGCGCGCGTGTCGTCCATCAGGCCACGCACTTCCGCGCGCTCGATCGGCGACTCGTACCACTTCGCCCAGCGCGCGTCGAGCGCCGCGGCCTCTTCCTGCAGGCGCACCTGCACGGGCTTCGCGATCTCGATCGCGGTCAGCACGCGCTCGGCCGCCTGCTCGGTCATCGCGACGACGTAGCGCAGCCGATCGCGTGCATCCGGCACGGCTTCCGCCGCCTTCTCGACGTGCTTGTCGAGTCCCAGTTCGCGCATCGAGTCGCGCAGCGTGCGCGTCAGCTGGCCGATGCGCGCGAGAATACGGTCGCTCGCCAGATCGGCGGCGTCGGCAAGGCGTTCATCGGCACTCGCGCCGGCAAGCGCTGCATTGATCGGCTCGTTCACGTCAGCTCCCCGCTTTCGCCATCTTTTCCAGAATCTTGTTGAGCTTCTCGTCGAGGGTCGCCGCCGTAAAGGGCTTCACGACATAGCCGCTCGCGCCCGCCTGCGCGGCCGCGATGATGTTCTCCTTCTTCGACTCGGCCGTCACCATCAGCACGGGCAGATGCGACAGCGACGCGTCCGCGCGGATCTCCTTCAGCATCGCGAGGCCGTCGAGGTTCGGCATGTTCCAGTCGGAGATCACGAAGTCGTAGCCGCCGCCGCGCAGCCGCGCAAGCCCGGCGAGACCGTCCTCCGCCTCATCGACGTTCGAATAGCCCAGCTCTTTCAACAAGTTGCGGACGATCCGACGCATCGTCGGAAAATCGTCCACCACCAGAATCTTCATGCTCTTGTCCATCATCTCTGTTCCTTTCCTGATTCGTGTCCTGTAACGGTGGCGCCTAGGATTACACGCGCTGCACGCGGTCGCCCATCGACGCAAGGCGCGCCATGATACGGCGACTCATGTCGGAAAGGGGCGCGACGTCGTCGACGCCGCCCATCGCGATCGCCTCGCGCGGCATCCCGAACACGACGCAGCTCGCCTCGTCCTGGGCGAACGTATACGCGCCCGCCTTTTTCATTTCAAGCAGCCCGGCCGCGCCGTCGCGGCCCATCCCGGTCAGGATCACGCCGAGCGCGTTCTTGCCCGCGTGCTGCGCGGCCGAGCGGAACAGCACGTCGACCGACGGACGATGGCGGTTGACGGGCGGATCGTCCGACAGATGCGCGATGTAGTTCGCGCCGCTTCGCGCGAGCAGCAGGTGCGCGTGGCCGGGCGCGATGTACGCGTGACCCGGCAGCACGCGCTCGCCGTGCTCCGCTTCCTTCACCGAGATCCGGCACAGCCCGTTCAGGCGCTGCGCGAACGAGCGCGTGAAGCCGGGCGGCATGTGCTGCGCGATCAGGACGGCGGGCGCGTCGGGCGGCAGCGGCGTCAGCACCTCGCGGATCGCCTCGGTGCCGCCCGTCGACGCGCCGACGATGATCAGCTTCTCGGTACTGACGAGCGGATTGTTGATGAGCGGCGCGGCGGCGGCGCCTGCGTGGCCGGGCGCGGCGGCTGCCGCGTGCGGCTGCGGATTCTGCCGCACGCGCGCGCGTGACGCGGCGCGCACCTTGTCGGCCAGCTTTTCCGAGTATTCGAGCATCCCGTCGCGGATCCCGACGCGCGGCTTCGTGACGAAGTCGACCGCGCCGAGCTCGAGCGCGCGCAGCGTGATTTCCGAGCCGCGCTCGGTCAGCGACGACACCATCACGACCGGCATCGGCCGCAGGCGCATCAGCTTCTCGAGGAAGTCGAGGCCGTCCATCCGCGGCATTTCGACGTCGAGCGTCAGCACGTCCGGGTTGTGCTGCTTGATCAGCTCGCGCGCGACGAGCGGATCGGGCGCCGTCGCGCACACCTCCATGTCGGGCTGGCTGTTGATGATTTCGGTCATCAAGCTGCGGATCAGCGCCGAATCGTCGACGCACAGCACTTTGATTTTCTTCTGCACAGCGTTCAAGCCTCCTGCTTTCTTGTGGCGGGCTGCGACGCGGCCCGCGTACCGAACAATTCGATGCGGGCCTTCGCATCCGCCTTGGGCGCGGGCGTCCCGAACAGCTCGACGCGCGGGCGCGGACGGGCGGCGCGCTCGCCGCGCGCCTCGCGCGCGAGCGCGGCTTCCCGCTCCGCGACGTCGGGCGCCTGCACGCGCAGCTTCTTCACCATCGCCTGCCCCGTGTGCGGCATGAACGCGACCTTGCGCGGATGCACGCCCTGCAGATCCTCGGCGGTGATGCGGATGCGCTCGAGCGCGAGATAGCGGCGCGCGAAATCGGCGTTGCGATCGCCGATGTTGATCGTCGTCATCCCGGCGAGCACGGCCGCGCCGCCGAACACCTTCGCTTCGAAGCGCTCGCGGCGGCCGCCCGCCTTGATGAGCTCGTTGATCAGCACTTCCATCGCGTATGCGCCGTAGCGCATCGATTCGGATGCGGCGGCGGACGGATCCGCACCGTCGTCCGGCAGCATGAAGTGGTTCATCCCGCCGATCCGCGCGATCGGATCGTGCAGGCACGCGGCGACGCACGAGCCGAGCACGGTGACGAGCACCATGTCCTCGCGCGTCGTGTAGAACTCGTTTGGCAGCAGCTTCACGCCGCGGCGGTGGAAGTGCGCGTCGAAATAATGATTGGTCGCGATCGGCAGCCCGCTCATCGGAGTTCCTCCTCGGCCGCGGCCGCGCCGATGCGCGAACGCACGCGCGGCGCGGCGGAATGCCCGTCGCGCGTCAGCTCGTAGACCGTCTGCCCGCGCAGATGGAACGCCTGCGTCACGTACGTGAAGTTCTCCGAATGGCCGGCGAACAACAGGCCGCCCGGCTTGACCAGCGGCTCGAAGCGCGCGAGCACCTGCGACTGCGTCGGCTTGTCGAAATAGATCATCACGTTGCGGCAGAAGATCGCGTCGAACGGCTTCGTGAGGCCGTAGTCGGCGTCCGTCAGGTTGAGCTGCGCGAAGCGGATCATCGCGCGCAGTTCGGGGCGCACCTTCACGCGGCCCGCCTGCGCACCCGCGCCTTTCAGGAAGAAGCGCTTGAGCCGCTCGGGCGACAGGTGCTTCACCTGCTCGAACGCGTAGACGCCCGCTTCCGCCTTCGCGAGCACCTGCGTGTCGAGGTCGGTCGCGAGCACGGTCGCCGAGCGCGCGGCCGAATCGCCGAGCGCCTCGACGAGCGTCATCGCGATCGAATACGGCTCTTCGCCCGTCGACGCCGCCGAGCACCACACCGATACCGGCTGCTCGCGGCGCTTGACGAATTCGGCGAGGATCGGGAAGTGATGCGACTCGCGGAAGAACGCAGTCAGGTTCGTCGTCAGCGAATTCGTGAACGCTTCCCATTCGACCGGGTCGTTTTCACGCTCGAGCAGCTCGAGGTAGTCGCAGAAACGGTTGAGCCCGCGCGCGCGCAGGCGCCGCGCAAGGCGGCTGTACGCCATGTCGCGCTTGTGCTCGGACAGCGAGATGCCCGCGCGCCGATAGATCAGCGCGCGGATCTTCGTGAAGTCGGCGGACGTGAATTCGAAGTCCCGCGCAGCGTCGCCCGACCGTTCTTGCGGTTCGAGTGCGTCGAGACGAGAGGCGGCGCGTGCGGGCATCATGGCTTAAAAGGTTTCCCAGTCGTCGTCGGAGGACACCGCGGCGACCGCGGGCTTCGACTCGCCCGACAGCACCGGGCGCTTGAGCGCGAAGGAGGATGCGGAAGCGGCGGCGGCTTGCGGCGCGGCGGCCGCGCCTGCCTTGCCTGGCGACGGATGCGCGGCTGCGCCCGGCTTCGCGAGCTTCGGCGCGTAGGCGGAAGACGCCGTGGACGCGGCGGACTTCGGCGCGTCGGCGGGCTTCTTCGTGGGCCGCGGCGCGGCGCCGGGCGTGCCGTGCGTCGCGCGGGCGCCGTGTGCGGCGGCCGAAGCCGACGACGATCCGGACGCGCCGGCGGTCGCAGACGCGCCGGCAGCGGGCGCGCGCGACGTGGTCGCAACGGCCGACGGCACGCTCGGCGACCCCGCGTTCGCATGCGCCTTCGCCCCCGACGAAGCCGCGGCGGACGCGATCCCGCCTTCGACGCGCCAGACCGACACGACCTGCTTCATCTGCCGCGTCTGCTCTTCGAGCGACGCGGCCGCGGCGGCCGCCTCTTCGACGAGCGCCGCGTTCTGCTGCGTGACGGCGTCCATCTGGCTGACCGCGCGATTCACCTGGACGATGCCCGTCGACTGCTCTTCGGACGCCGCGCTGATCTCGCCCATGATGTCCGTCACGCGGCGCACCGCCTGAACGATTTCGGCCATCGTCGTGCCCGCGCGCTCGACGAGCGCCGAGCCGCTTTGCACCTTGTGCGCGGAGTCGCCGATCAACTGCTTGATTTCCTTGGCGGCCGTCGCGCTGCGCTGCGCGAGCGAGCGCACCTCGCCCGCGACGACCGCGAAGCCTCGGCCCTGCTCGCCCGCGCGCGCCGCTTCGACGGCTGCGTTCAGCGCGAGGATGTTGGTCTGGAATGCGATGCCTTCGATCGTGCCGATGATGTCGGCGACCTTCGTCGAGCTCGCCGCGATGTCCTGCATCGTCGTGACGACCTGGCCGACGACCTCGCCGCCTTGCGTCGCGATGTCGGACGCGTTGACCGCGAGCTGGCTCGCCTGCCGCGCGTTCTCCGCGTTCTGGCGCACCGTGCCCGTGAGATGCTCCATGCTCGACGCGGTTTCCTGCAGCGACGCCGCCTGCGATTCGGTGCGCGCCGACAGGTCGGCGTTGCCGCTCGAGATCTCGCGCGCGCCGGCGTCGACCGCCACCGCGCCGCGATGCACGGCCTTCACCATGTCGGCGACGGCCGCCTGCATCCGGCCGATGCCCTGGAACAACCGGCCGATCTCGTTCTTGCCCGCGACTTGCGACGCTTGCGTGAGGTCGCCCGCCGAGATCCGCTCGAACTGCGCGATCGCGACGTTGAGCGGGTGCACGATGAGCCCGCGCAGCGCGAAGCGGATGCCGATCACCATCAGGAACGCGACGCCGATGCCCGTCGCGATCAATGCGATCATCAGCGAAATGCGCGCCTGCGTCGCGTCGAAGCGCGATTCCGCGCGCTTCGAATACGCGGCGACCACCGCGGACGCCGCGCTGTCGTACGCGACGAACATCGGGCTGATTTTCGTGTCGGCGATCGCGTGATACGCGGCGAGGTCGCCCGCATGCGCGGCTGCGAATTCCGGCTCGACGCCTTCCTTCGTCAGCGTCGCGTAGCGCGCGGCGAGCGCGTCCGTGAGCGCCTGGTCGATGCCTTCCTTCGACGCCGCGAGATACGCCTGCCAGTTTTGCGTCGATTTCGCGTACAGCTCCTGCGCGCGCGACAGCACCTTCTGCGCCTCGTCGGCGTTGCCGGCCTCGGACAGCGTCTTGAAACGGTCGAGCGCGACGCGCGAGCGCAGCAGGTACGACGACGTGTCGTCGAGCGTGTGGATCGTCGGCAGGTCGCCGTGCGCGATCGCGTCGAGCGAACGGCTCGCGTGATTGAGCGCGTACAGCCCGAGCCCGCCGACCAGCGCGGCGACGAGCACCAGCATTAATCCGACGGCCGTCAGCGTCGTGCGGATCGACCAGTTGTGCAGCATCGTCAGCTCCCCCGTAGTTCCGTTGCGTGCGTCGCGTGCGACAGCGCGGCGCGCCCGTTCACGCGCCGAGCGTGTCGATCAGCGCCATCTCCTTGCTCGTCATCAGCTTCTCGATGTCCATCAGGATCAGCATCCGGCCGTCGACCGTGCCGAGACCCGTCAGGTATTCGGTCGTCAGCACGCCGCCGAACTCCGGCGCCGGCATGATCTGCTCGGTCGACAGCGTGAGCACGTCGGACACGCCGTCGACGACCATCCCGACGACACGGTGCGCGACGTTCAGGATGATCACGACCGTCTGATGGTCGTAGTCGACGCGGCCGAGATGGAACTTGATCCGCATGTCGACGATGGGCACGATGATCCCGCGCAGGTTGATCACGCCCTTGATGAACTCGGGCGCGTTCGCGATCCGCGTGACGCTGTCGTAGCCGCGGATTTCCTGCACCTTGAGAATATCGATGCCGTATTCCTCGTCGCCGAGCGTGAAGACGAGAAACTCCTGGCCCGCCGCGTCGCCCTGCTCGGCATCACGGCGGTTGGCCGCGTTCGCGGCGGCCGAATTGTTCGTTTGGACTTCGGACACATTAGCCCCCAGATCGATGGATGACGTAAGTTAGGACACGGCGAGCGCGGCGCTCGCGTGCGCGCCGTGCATCGAGCGGGTCTCGCGATTGAGCGCCGCGACGTCGACGATCAGCGCGACGCTGCCGTCGCCGAGAATCGTCGCGGCGGAAATGCCGTACACCTTGCGGTAGTTCGTCTCGAGATTCTTGACGACCACCTGCTGCTGGCCTACCAGCTCGTCGATCAGCATCGCGAAGCGGCGGCCTTCCGTCTGCATGATCGTGACGATGCCCTGCATCGGATCGGTGCGCGCGTCGTCGACCGAGAACACCTCGTGCAGCGCGACGAGCGGCAGATATTCGCCGCGCACGCGCACGACGCGCTCGCCGTTGCCGATCGTATAGATGTCTTCGGCCAACGGCTGCAGCGACTCCATCACGAAATTGAGCGGCAGGATGAAGATCTCGCCGCCGACCTTCACCGACATCCCGTCGAGAATGGCGAGCGTGAGCGGCAGCACGATCCGCGTCGTCGTGCCACGGCCGGCCTGCGACGAGATCTCGACGTGCCCGCCCATCGACTGGATGTTGCGCTTGACGACGTCCATCCCGACGCCGCGGCCTGACACGTCGGTCACGACTTCGGCCGTCGAGAAGCCCGGCGCGAAGATGAGGTTCCACACTTCGTCGTCGCTGATGTTCTCGGAGATCTGCATCCCCTGCTTCGCGGCCTTCGCGAGGATCCTGTCGCGGTTCAGGCCCGCGCCGTCGTCGCTGACCTCGATCACGATGTTGCCGCCGTGATGCGCGGCCGACAGCACGAGCTGGCCGACCGCGTCCTTGCCCGCCGCGCGGCGCGCCTCGACGGTTTCGATCCCGTGGTCGAGGCTGTTGCGCACGAGGTGGGTGAGCGGATCGATGATCCGCTCGATGAGGCTCTTGTCGAGCTCGGTCGCCTGGCCGAACGTGACGAGCTCGACCTGCTTGCCGAGCTTGCCCGCGAGGTCGCGCACGAGCCGCGGGAAGCGGCTGAACACGTAGTCCATCGGCATCATCCGGATCGACATCACGGCTTCCTGCAAGTCGCGCGCGTTGCGCTCGAGCTGCGCCATGCCGTTGTACAGGCGGTCGTGCAGCGCCGGATCGAACGCGCTCGTCGTCTCCGCGAGCATCGCCTGCGTGATCACGAGTTCGCCGACGAGGTTGATCAGTTGATCGACCTTCTCGACGCCCACGCGGATCGAGCTGCCCTCCGCGCTCGCGGCGGCGGCCGGGCGCGGCTTGCGGTCGTCGTGATGCTGCGCGGCGGCTTGCGCCGCGCTTTGTGCGGCGGGAGCCGCGGCCGCCGGTGCGGCGGCGGGCTCGGCGGGCGCGCTCGGCGCGGCGGGTTGCGCGGCCGGCTTCGCCTCGGCAACGGGCGCCGCTGCCGGCCGGGCCGTGGCCGGTTCCGCCGCGGCTTCGGCGGGCTCGGGCTCGGGCTCGTGTTCGGCTTCGTGCGACTGCGACTGCGACTGCGACGCCGCCTGCGTCGCGGCGGCCGCCTCGGGCTGCGCCGCTCCGGTGCCCGGCGCGGTGCCGCGACCGATCGCGATCTGGCTTTCGTCGATCACGAAGCAGCACACGGCGATGATGTCGTCCGACGGCACGTCGGTTTCGAGCCACAGCGTGAGCGCGTCGCCCGCCTTCACGCGGCCGACGATCCGCCCGAGATTGCCGAGCTCCTCGGTCAGCAGTTCCTGGTCCTTGTCGCCCACGCCCGTCAGGGTGATCTTCAGATGCGGGCCGTCGCCGCCTGCGGCGTCGGGCGCGCCGGGCGCCGGATGCGCGGCCTCGACCGCCTGCTCGACGACATGCTCGGGCACGCCGAAGAGGCCTGCCGTCGGCGCGGCGGGTGCGGCCGGCGCGGGCGCAGCCGGTTGAGCCGTGGCCGGTGCCGCCGCCTGCGCGCCGCTCGCCGACGCTTTCAGCCGTTCGAGCTTCCCGCAGATCGCGGCGGCCGCGGCCGCGTCGGGCTCGGCGCTCGCGCGGTAGTCGGCGAGCTGGTCGGACAGCACGTCCTTCGTCTCGAGGAACGCGTCGACCATCTCCTTCGTCAGCGTCAGTTCGTGATTGCGCGCGCGGTCGAGCAGCGATTCGAGGATGTGCGTCGTCTCCGTGAGCGCGGTGAAGCCGAACGTCGCGGCGCCGCCCTTGATCGAATGCGCGGCGCGGAAGATCGCGGCCAGATCCTCGGGATCGGGCGAGGCGACGTCCAGGTTCAGCAGGAGCTGCTCCATCTGCGCGAGCAGCTCGTCGGCTTCGTCGAAGAACGTCTGATAGAACTGTGTGATATCGAGAGTCATGCCGGTTCACCGCATAAAAACGTCGTGTTCATCACGAAAGGCTCGACGACGACGCAAGCGCCGCGACGAGCTCGAGCAGCGCGTCCGGGTCGAGCGGCTTTTCGATCCAGCCGGTCGCGCCCGCGGCGCGCGCCGCGTCCATGAATGCATCGCCGTTCTCGGTCGTGAGGACGAGAATCGGCGTCGCCTCGTAAGCGGGCTGCCCGCGCAGCGCCGCGATCACCTCGAGGCCGTTCTTCTTCGGCATGTAGTGATCGGTCAGCACCAGGTCGAACGTCGCGGCCAATGCGACCTCGAGCCCGGCCTCGCCGTCCGAGGCGACAGTCACGTCGTAGCCCGCTTCGCCTAGCGTCGCGTGCAGCAGCGTGCGCATCGTGGCGGAATCGTCGATGGCGAGAATGGTTCGAATCATGTCGTGTCTCGAATGCGTGTCTCGAAAGCGTCAGGGTTTCTGCGCGGCGGGGCTCGAGGCGCCCGGCGAAGCGGGCGCGGCGGCCGCGCCGGGCGGCGTGATCTGCTGCGCGAGGTGTCCCGTGCCGGCCGCGTCGGACGACAGCGTCGTCGTCGTCGCGTCGTCGCGCATCAGCGCGAGTTCCGACTTGCGGTTCAGCACGATGATGCTGATCCGGCGATTCTCCGGATCGAGCGGGTCCACCTTGTTCAGGTTTTGCGTCGACGCGAGGCCGAGCACGCGCAGCACCTTCGCCTCGTCCATGCCGCCCGCGATCAGCTCGCGGCGCGACGCGTTCGCGCGATCGGCGGACAGCTCCCAGTTGCTGTAGCCCTTCTCGCCGCCCGCGTACGGCACGGCGTCGGTGTGGCCCTGGACGACGATGCGGTTCGGCACGTCGTTGAGCGTCTTGCCGATCTCGCGCAGGATGTCGCGCATGTACGGCTCGACGGCGTTGCTCGACATCGCGAACATCGGCCGCTTCTGCGTATCGACGATCTCGATGCGCAGCCCCATCAGCGTCGAATCGATGCGGATCTGCTGCTTGAACTGGCGCAGCGTCGGGTTCGCCTCGATCGCCGCCATCAGCTTCACCTGCAGGTCGTGCAGCCGCACCTGCTCGCGGCGCTCGAGCGAGCCTTGCGCCTGCGCGAGCGCTTCGTCCTCGCTCTTCTTCACGATGCGGTCGGCGAGACTGGTCGATCCGTCGGTGCGGCGCGTCGCGCCGGCTTCGATGCTCGAAATGTCGCGGCCGCCGCCCTTGACGATGCTCGAATCGTCGGCGCTGCGCTCGCCGCTGCCGAAGACCGCGGCCTTGAGCGGCGTGTTGAAGTACTCGGCGATCCCCTTCAACTGCACGGGCGTCACGGCGGAGAGCAGCCACATCAACAGGAAGAACGCCATCATCGCGGTCATGAAGTCCGCGTACGCGAGCTTCCATGCACCGCCGTGGTGCCCCTTCTTCTGCTGGTTCACCCGCTTGACGATGATCGCCTGATCTTTGCCTTTGCTCATGTCGGGGCCCTCGCGCTCACTTGGCCTTCACGCGGCGCACGTGCTCTTCGAGCTCGGCGAACGACGGACGCTCGGTCGAGAACAGCACCTTGCGGCCGAACTCGACCGCGATCGCGGGCGCGTAGCCGTTCAGGCTCGCGAGGATCGTTACCTTGATGCACTGGAACATCTTGGTCGACTCGGCGACGCGCTGCTCCGCGAGGCTCGACAGCGGGCCGATCAGACCGTACGACAGCAGAATGCCGAGGAACGTGCCGACGAGCGCCTGCGCGATCATCGCGCCCAGCACCGCGGGCGGCTTGTCGGCGGACGCCATCGTGTGGACGACGCCCATCACCGCGGCGACGATCCCGAACGCCGGCATCGCGTCGCCGACGCGCATCAGCGCGTGCGCGGGGCCTTCGCCTTCCGCGTGGTGCGTCTCGATCTCCTCGTCCATCAGGCTTTCGATCTCGAACGCGTTCATGTTGCCGCCCACCATCAAGCGCAGGTAGTCAGTCAGGAATTCGACGATGTGCTTGTCGGCGAGGATCTTCGGATACTGGGTGAAGATCGGGCTCTTCTCGGGGTCGTCGATGTCCGCCTCGAGCGTGAGCGTGCCTTCCTTGCGCGCCTTCGCGAGCAATACGTACAGGAGCGCCATCAGCTCCATGTAGATGTCCTTGTTGTACTTCGAGCCCTTGAACAGCGAGGGCAGCACGCGCAGCGTCGCCTTGATCGTCTTGATGCCGTTGCCGAGGATGAACGCGCCGACGCCCGCGCCGACGATCATCAAGATCTCGACCGGCTGAACGAGCGCGCCCAGGTGTCCGCCCGCCAGCGCGTAGCCGCCGAACACGGACAACAACGTCACGAGAGTTCCCACGAAAATCAGCACTGCCTGTCCCTCACGAATGCGCGACCGGGGGCCGCCGTTAAGTGGTTTACGGCAGTCAGAACGAAAACTTTGAGAACCGCCCCGGAGAGGCCTGCCCGTGTAAACCAGCAGACGGAGAAAACGGCGTGCCGCCCGAGGGACGGGCGGCGCGGCTCGACAGCCGGAGCGAACGCTCGTTCGCCTGCGGCTTATGCGGCTTATGCGGCTTGTCGGCTTATGCGGCGATGGCGGCCTGGCCGGCCAATGCGGCGGCCTTGCGGGTCTTGCCCGCGCGCGACGGCGGCTGACAGAGCCCGCACACGTAGCCGTGGTGCGGATCGTGCGCGTGCGCGACAAAGTGTCCGCCACAGCGGGTGCATGGCGTCATCTGCAGCATGCCGGAATCGAAGAAACGCACGAGTGTCCAGGCGCGCGTGAGACTCAGCACCGCTTCGTCGTCCGACAGGCCGACATGCTCCAGGTACAGCCGGTATGCCTTCACGATCGCCTGGATCGACTCGCAGCCGCCGTGCTCGCGCATGAAACGGTAGATGTTATAGAACAGCGACGAATGAATGTTCGGCTGCCACGTCATGAACCAGTCGGTCGAGAACGGCAGCATCCCCTTCGGCGGCGACACGCCCTTCAGCTCCTTGTAGAGCTTGATCAGGCGATCGCGCGACAGGTTCGTCTCGGCTTCGAGCAATTGCAGCCGCGCGCCCAGTTCGATCAGTTCGATCGCCAGGGTGATCTCCTTGACCTCGATCACTACGCTCTTGGACGCCATCGTCGCTCTCCGCTATTTCCGTTAATCGAACAATCAGATTGCTTATTTCCGCTGATGCACCAATGCGCCTGAACGGGAGGCGCGACTTCGCTCAACGGAAGCTTTCGACCGGCTGACCGGCCATCAGGATCGCCGAGTGCGCGTGCGCGACGGCGGAGCTGCGACCTTTGTCGGCGAGCGACGACAGGAGCGAGTGATCGTCGAAACGGAAACGGCAGAGCATCTGATTCGAGGCGGCGAGCTTGACCGTCTGGGCAAGCGTCAGGTTCACGAGCACGTCGGCGAGTTCCTCCGAAATCCCCATGCGGAACATGCCCATGGCCTTGTCCTCGCGCAGCAGTCGTTGCGCGAGCAGCAGGTAAGACAGGTTGACTTCGTTGATCTCGGCAAGCATTTCGCTGGTTGCGCTCATGATTCGATTCCCCCGTAAGAAATCTTTGGCCAATCGGTAATGCCAATGAAAACGTTTGCTCGATCTACCCAGTAAGAACGGGCAATCGGCTTGTTTATATTCTTACGGGCATTTTGGCCAATCAGCGGGGACGCCGCTATCAGTGAAGGGGAATGCGCCTTGCCGGATTTGTCTGTAAACCGTGTAGGAATTTTTCTGACATGGTGCGGGGATGGCCGGCGAAGCGCCCGTCCGGCCGAAAGTCGCGCCAGTCAAGGCAGGGGAAACACCATCTTCAGGCGCGGCAGCAGCGAAACGGCGCAATCCGCTCGAATGGGCGGGCGACTTTCGCATTCCGTTTCTGCCACATGCTAGCCATTCGGCCAGGCGATTTCTAGGGTTTTTGCGTATTTCATCCTGTAACAAGGGTTAAGCGTTTGAAAAATCCCTCGATACCGAGCGGACGATCCCGATAATGAATCGGAACGCCCGGTCCGGCGACATTCGCCGCGCACCGCCTTGCTTGCCCCAGGGCAGGCGCCCGCCGCTCATCGAGAGCGTTGCTCGCGACATCCGTCGGCGAGTTCCGCTCTCTTCGCAACGGAGATCGCTCATGCGCATTGCCCAAATCGCCCCGCTTTACGAAGCCGTTCCGCCCAAACTCTACGGGGGCACCGAGCGGGTCGTGTCCTATCTGACCGAGGCACTCGTCGAAATGGGGCACGACGTCACGCTGTTCGCAAGCGGCGATTCCGTCACGTCGGCGCGCCTCGAGGCCGCCTGGCCGCGCGCGCTGCGGCTCGATCCGTCGATCCGCGACGCGATGGCGCCCCATATGCGCCTTCTCGAGCAGGTCGCGCGCGTCGCACATACGTTCGACGCCCTGCACTTCCACCTCGACTATCTGCCGTTCCCGCTGCTGTCTCGCCTCGACGCACCGTTCGTCACGACGCTGCACGGTCGCCTCGACCTGCCGGAACTGCAGCCCGTGTTCGACGCGTTCCCGAACGCGCCCGTCGTGTCGATCTCGGACTCGCAGCGCACGCCGCTGCCGCAGGCCGGCTGGGCGGGCACCGTCTACCACGGGCTGCCCGCCGCGCTGCTCACGCCGCAGGCCGACCGCAAGCCAGAATATCTCGCGTTTCTCGGCCGCATTTGTCCGGAAAAGCGCGTCGACACCGCGATCCGGATCGCGGCACAAAGCGGCCTGCCTCTCAAGATCGCGGCGAAGGTCGACAAGGTCGACGAGGATTATTTCAAGGCCGAAATCGAGCCGCTCCTCGATTCCGCGCACGTCGAGTTCATCGGCGAGATCAACGAGGCGCAAAAGCCGGCGTTCCTGTCGGGCGCGAAGGCGCTGCTGTTCCCGATCGATTGGCCGGAGCCGTTCGGCCTCGTGATGATCGAGGCAATGGCGTGCGGCACGCCCGTCGTCGCGTTCAACCGCGGCTCCGTGCCGGAAGTGATCGACGACGGCGTGACGGGCTTCATCGTCGAGGACGTGCAAGGCGCGGTGGGCGCGCTGCACCGGATCGACGAATTGTCGCGCGATGCAATCCGCGCGCAATTCGAGCAACGTTTCAGCTCGCACGCAATGGCGCGGCGCTATATCGACATCTATGAAACGCTGCGCGAGTCGGCCAAGCAACCACAATGGCGACGCGCGGCGGCGGGTTAACCCTTTAGCCGGCGCCATTGCAGAAATGAGGCGCCCATTACGTCCCACAGAGAAGAAAGCCGCATCGGTAAATGCGGCTTTCTTTTTGCCAAGCGCTCGATAATCAGTCGATCAAAAACCGCTCGCGGTTTTTGCCGACGATCCAATGCGGGGGCTTCCCGCGGCCGCTCCATGTGCTGCCGGATTTCGGATCGCGGTATTTGGGCGGCAGCGGCCCCTTCTTCGGCGGGCGACCGCGCCGCGCGCGTTCGGCGAATCCCAGATCCTGCGCCGTCAGGCCATACTCGGCGATCTTGCCTTGCAACTCGGCGATCACGGCCGCGACTTCCTGATGACGCACCTCGTCCGCCTGAGCCTGCAGCTCGGCGATCTGCGCCTTGATTTTCGCGTATTGAGACATTTCGACTCCCTATATCATGATCCGCCTGGCATTTCTCAGCCTAGACACAAAGGATCTATTGCGCAATCGGAATTGCTACGAAATCCGCCAAATTCATTTCGTCTGATAAATTTTAAAGCTCAATTGCAATACTCCTGCAATGCGGCCTTATTCTAATAAAAACACTGATCGGCCAATCTCAATTTGACAATCGTTGACCCTTCACAATCCGTAAGATTTCCTATAATCCAGGCGGCATTCGTGGATGCGTCCCCGCTTTTTGCGGCGCGATCCGTTTTTCGATTTACATGACCAGGAACCACTCCAATGAAATTACCTCAGCGTCTCGCAGCGGAAGTGTTCGGCACGTTCTGGCTCGTTCTGGGCGGCTGTGGCAGCGCCGTGCTGGCGGCCGCTTATCCGGGCCTCGGCATCGGCTTTGCCGGCGTCGCATTGGCCTTCGGCTTGACGGTCCTGACGATGGCGTTCGCAATCGGCCACGTCTCCGGATGTCACCTGAATCCGGCCGTGAGCGTCGGCCTGACCGTGGCGGGACGTTTCCCGGCCCGCGATCTCGTGCCGTACATCGTCGCGCAGGTCGTCGGCGCCACGCTCGGCGCGTTCGTGCTGTATCTGATCGCGACCGGCAAGCCGGGCTTCGACGTCGTCGGCAGCGGCTTCGCGACGAACGGCTATGACGCGCGCTCGCCCGGCCATTACTCGCTCACGGCCGCGTTCATCTGCGAAGTCGTCCTGACGGGCTTCTTCCTTTTCGTGATCCTCGGCTCGACCGACAAGCGCGCGCCTGCCGGCTTCGCGCCGATCGCGATTGGCCTGTGCCTCACGCTGATCCACCTGATCTCGATCCCGGTGACGAACACGTCGGTGAACCCGGCGCGCTCGACGGGGCCGGCGCTCTTCGTCGGCGGCGAGGCAATCGGCCAGCTGTGGCTGTTCTGGGTGGCGCCCATCATCGGCGCGGCGATCGCCGGCGTGGTGTACCCGCTCGTCGCGGGCCGCGACGAAAGCTGACGCCGGCGCGGCCGGATTCGCGCCGGCCGCCCGCACCTCGCCTCACGGGGCGACACGACAGAGGAATACGATCATTCGCCCTTCGCCGGCCAGCGGCGACGAGGCGAAGCCGGAACGGGCGCCGCGGCGCCCGTTTTTTCATCGACGGCGGCTTGCCGTGCGCGTCAGTGCGCCGCGGGATCCTCGAGCACGAACAGCGTACGCAGATGGCGCGCAACGCCCGCTTCGAAGTTGTTGCCGATCCGCGGCACCTTCGGCAGACGCGAGACGAGATCGGGATTCGCGTTGTTCATCATGAACGGATGCCCCGCCGTTTCGAGCAGATCGATGTCGTTCATGTTGTCGCCGAACGCGACGCAATGCGCGGAATCGACGCCGAGCCGCTCGAGCACGACTCGCAGCGCGCGCCCCTTCGACACGTTCGCCGTCATCACCTCGAGGCAATCGGGCAGCGAGTACGTGACGTACAGCGCGTCGCCGAACCGGCGCGCGAGGTTGTCCGAAACGACGGCCAGATCCTCCGGCTCGCCGATATAGAGCACCTTCGCGATGTCCGCGCCGTCGTGCGACAGCATATCGATGACGTCGTAGCGAAATCCGGAATCCTGATGAAATGCGAGCAGATGCGGCGCGTCGCGGTCGATCAGCCAGCCGTCGTTCGTGAAGAGATTGACGATCACGCGACCATGCGTGCCGACGAGCTCAGGCCGCACCAATTGCCGCACCGTGTCGGCGGGCACGTCCTGCGCGTGGATCCGCGTATCGTCGGGCGCATGCACCCGCGCGCCGTTCGACGTGATCAGGTACGGCCGGATGCCAAGCACGTCGCGAATGCCTGCGACGTCCGCATAGTGGCGTCCCGTTGCGATCACGAAGCGCACGCCGCCGTCCGCGAGCCGCCGTACCGTGTCGATCGTGTACGGATCGAGCTGGTGATCGCTGTTGAGCAGGGTTCCGTCGAGATCGGTAGCGATGACTTTGTACATGGCAGACGTCGGAGGATGCGGGGGACGCAGAGGGACGCAGAGGGACGCGGACATTCTATCGTCGGATGGAAAATGCTGCTCGCCGATGTCCGTTCACGCTCGTCGCACTCATTGCCGCGCCGTGAGCCCGAGCCTTGCCGCTTCCCGTGCGGCGAGCCGCAGTGCGCCGTGCGCGGAATCGGCTTGCGGCGCGACGAGCCGCGCACGGTGGGGCTCCAGCACCGCGCTCGCGAGCGCGTCGGCGAGCCCGCCGCACAACGCGACGGGCAGCGCCGCCGCAGGATCGAGCGCATCGATCATCTTGCCGATCTCGACGCCCGCCTGCTCGATCCATCGCGCGGCGGCCGGGTGATCGCGATGCGCGAGCACGATCGGCGCAAGGCATGCATACGCCGTCTGATTCGCTTCGCACGACCAAACGACGAGCGCGTCGCGGTCGGACGCGCCGGTATGCGCGACGAGCGCCTGCGCGAACGCGTCGAGCGGAGCGCGTCCGTCGAGCGCCTGCTGCGCGTACGACAGCGCGCGCAGGCCGAGCCATGCGCCGCTCGCCTCGTCGCCGGACGGAAAGCCGTACCCGCCCGCGATCCGGCAGACGCCCGCCTCGTCGAGCGCGGCGGCAATGCTGCCGGTGCCGAGCGCGACGACGACGCCCGGCGCGCCGCCGTGTGCGCCGACGACAGTCGTGTATGCGTCGCTTTCGACTGCGAGCGCGGCAAGCGGCGCGCTCGCGCGAAATGCGCTTAGCCACTCGCGATGGTTCGCGCCGGCAAGCCCGCAACCGAGCACGCAGCGCTGCCAGTCGAACGGGACGCCGGCGCGCGCGCAAGCGTCCGTGCAGGCGGCCTCGATAGCGCGCCACGCGGCGTCGATGCCGAGCGCGAGCCCCGACGGCCCGCCGTTGCCTTGCGCGAGCTCGCGCTCCTGCCCGTCGGCAAGCACCGCGCGGGTGCCCGTGCCGCCGCCGTCGACGCCGATCAGAAAAATGTCATTGCTCATTGCCGCTTCAGTCCAGATGATTCGTCGAGATGTCACTGATGCAAGAGCTTAACCGCAACGGCCCACCGCGCCCATCGGCCGAACGGCCAGGCTTGCACGCGCTCGCCGATCCGTTATGCTGGCGCGACCAGATCGACGAAACATGCGAAAGATGCCGATGCAGGAACGCTGCAACTGGGTAAAGACCGAAGCGGACGCTCACTATCACGATACCGAATGGGGCGTGCCGTCGCACGACGACCGGCACTTGTTCGAAATGCTCGTGCTCGAGGGCGCGCAGGCGGGCTTGTCGTGGTCGACGATCTTGAACAAGCGCGCCGGCTATCGCGCGGCGTTTGCCGACTTCGACGTCGACAAGGTTGCCCGTTTCACGCCGAAGCGGATCGACGAGCTGATGCTCGATGCGCGCATCGTGCGCAACCGCGCGAAGATCGAGGCGGCCGTCGCGAACGCGCGCGCGGTCCAGCAGATTCGCGCGGAGCACGGCTCGCTCGCCGCGTTCCTGTGGTCGTTCGTCGATGGTGCGCCGTCGCAAAACGCATGGGCGTCGTACCGCGAAGCGCCGGCGTCGACCGAGCGCTCGGACGCGCTCAGCAAGGCGCTCAAGCGCTACGGCTGCAAGTTCGTCGGCTCGACGATCTGCTATGCGCTGATGCAGGCGACGGGCATGGTCAACGACCACGAAAAGAACTGCCCGTGCCGCGCGCGCTGCGCGGCGCTCGGCAAGAAGATGGGGAAAAAGAAGTCGGCGGCATGACGCTTGGGCGTCCGGCCGCGTGCGTCAGCGACGATCGCAGCCGAACTGCGGCGCGTCGGTTCGCGGGGCCGGGCGCGACGCCGAAGCAGTGGATCGTCGAGCCGCCTTCGATCGCGCTCGGCAAAGCGGGCGTGGCTCCGAAGATGGGCGCGTGTCGATCGGCAACCTGATGAACCGGCGGTATCGGGAGCATCGTGAACTCCACCACGCGGACTACATGAAGCCAGGCGATCCGCGCACGGTGAGCATCGCCGCGAAGATCGACTTCTGATGCGGCGATCACGCGCCAAGCCCGGTGGGCCGTGTGCGGCGCGTGCGTACGCAGCCGCTTGCGCTCGCCGCCCGCCCTGCCCGGTGCTGCCCGCGCGCCCCAAACAAAACGGCGGTGCGGCTTCTTGCGAAGCGGCACCGCCGTCGAGGCGAAGCGGACGAAGCTTAGTGGAGCTTCTTCGGCAGCATCTGGCTGCGCAGGCGCTTGTGCAGGCGCTTCACCGCAGCGGACTTCTTGCGCTTGCGCACGGCAGTCGGCTTTTCGTACGACTGGCGCTCACGCAGCTCGGCGATCAGGCCATTTTTTTCGATAGCGCGGCGGAAGCGGCGAATCGCCACTTCGAACGGCTCATTTTCTTTCAAAAGAATCGTCGTCATGTCGTTCCTAATTTGCTTGATACGGTCAAAAACGTAGCGGCCAAGCGCCACGCACCGGCCTTCCGGGCGTTTCCACGAACGGGCGAAACGAGCGGGTATGCGGCCTCGGAGGCCGGAAAAGAGAGGCGGAATGCACCGCGAAACGCTCTGCAACCAACACCAGGCGCCGCGTTTGACTGTCAGCAGACATGTGCCCTACGTATACGCGTAAACGGCAAAGGCGTGACAGAAATCTCAATTCAGCCGGCGATCATAACAGGTAAACGTCGGCTAGGCCAGGGGTTTGCTGTTTTCCCGATCGAAAATCTGTGCAAACGCCGTTGCGCGCGCCGCGAACGGCGCCGGGCCGTGCACGCGATTGCTGCACCTGCAACGTTTGCTCACCGAACGATCTGAGCAAAAAATTCGGGCCGAATCTCGTCGTGTCCCTCAAGTTTTTTGGGCGTGCGCCGAAATCCTGCACAAGGCGGCCGGCAAAGAACGAGTGCTTCCGCCCCCGCCAATAGTGGCATTGATGGGCTTTACGCCCAATTAGGAGATTTTCATGCTCGGAATCAACAGCAATATCAACTCGTTGGTCGCTCAGCAGAACCTCAACGGCTCGCAAAGCGCCTTGTCGCAAGCGATCACCCGTCTGTCGTCGGGCAAGCGCATCAACAGCGCGGCCGACGATGCAGCAGGCCTCGCTATCGCGACCCGGATGCAAACGCAGATCAACGGCCTGAACCAGGGCGTGTCGAACGCGAACGACGGCGTGTCGATCCTGCAAACGGCGTCGAGCGGCCTGACCTCGCTGACGAACAGCCTGCAGCGTATCCGCCAGCTCGCGGTGCAAGCCTCGAACGGCCCGCTGAGCGCAAGCGACGCATCGGCGCTGCAACAGGAAGTCTCGCAGCAGATTTCCGAAGTAAACCGTATCGCTTCGCAGACGAACTACAACGGCAAGAACATCCTCGACGGCTCGGCCGGCACGCTGAGCTTCCAAGTCGGCGCGAACGTCGGTCAGACGGTCACCGTCGACCTGTCGCAAAGCATGTCGGCTGCCAAGATCGGCGGCGGCTTGGTCCAAACGGGCCAGACGCTCGGTACGTTCAAGGTCGCCGTCGATTCGTCCGGCGCCGCCTGGACGGCGAGCAGCACTGGTCAGGAAACGACGCAGATCAACGTCCTGTCGGACGGCAAGGGCGGCTTCACGTTCACCGACCAGAACAATCAGGCGCTGTCGACAACGGCCGCCACCGCGTTGTTCGGCGCATCCACCGCCGGCTCGGGCACGGCCCTGTCGGTGACGCTCAATTCGGCTGCAACCAGCTCGCTGAGCGCGGCGGATCAGGCAGCCGCGACGGCGATGCAAACGCAGGTCAACGCGGTCAACCAGCCGCAGACGGTCTCGAACCTGAACATCAGCACGCAGACGGGCGCCTACCAGGCGATGGTGTCGATCGACAACGCGCTCGCGACGGTCAACAACCTGCAGGCAACGCTCGGCGCGGGCCAGAACCGCTTCACCGCAATCGCGTCGACGCAGCAAGCCGGCTCGAACAACCTGGCACAAGCGCAATCGCAAATCCAGAGCGCGGACTTCGCTCAGGAAACCGCGAACCTGTCGCGCGCGCAAGTGCTGCAGCAAGCCGGCATCTCGGTGCTCGCGCAAGCGAACTCGCTGCCGCAGCAAGTGCTGAAGCTCCTGCAATAACGTGTACCGAACGACGGGCCGCGCTGTCTGGCGGCCCGCCTTTGTGCGGCGGCGCAACACCCTCGTGGCCGCCGCACGTTTTTGTTTTCTGAATCTACCGAATCTCGCGAATTTCGCGCGCCGCTTCCGGCGACGAAGGGAGCTACCCGATGTCCACGCCCGTCACCAGCACCACGACCACGACGCAGCAGCAAACCAACGCGGCGCTTCAGCAGGCAGCGCAGTCGATCATCAGCGGCTCGACGGGCAACTCGTCGATGGACGTCAACTCGCTCGTGACCGCGCTCGTCAACGCGAAAACGGCGGGCCAGACCGCCGCGCTGTCGACGTCGGTCGCCACCGACCAGACGACGCTTTCCGCGCTCGGCACGCTGAAAGCCGCGCTCACCGCGCTGCAAGCCGGGATCGGCTCGCTCAGCGACGGCACGTTGACCCAGAAATTCACCGCCACGGCGACGGGCAGCGGCCTCACGGCGACGACGGCCGCCGGCGCGGTGGCCGGCAGCTATTCGGTTGCCGTCACGCAAATCGCCACGTCGCAGACGCTGTCTTCCGGCGCATTCGATGCGACGCAGCAGCTCGGCACGGGCACGCTGACACTGTCGGTCGGCGGCAAATCGACGTCGATTTCGATCGACTCGACGAACAACACGCTTTCCGGCATCGCCGCCGCGATCAATTCCGCATCGAACAACCCCGGCGTGACGGCGACGATCGTCACGGGCACCGACGGCGCGCACCTCGTGCTGCGCTCGGCGACGACGGGCGCCGCGAACGTGATCAACGTCGGCGTGAGCAACCTGTCCGGCGACAACGGGCTGTCGAGCCTCAATGTGACGTCGACGGCGAGCACGACGGGCGGCCAGTCGACGATCCAGTCCGGCGGCACGATCGCATGGATGCAAAGCACGTCCGCGCAGGACGCCGAGTTCACGGTGGGCGGCATCGCCGCGTCGAGCGCGAACAACGCGGTGACGGGCGCGATCGCCGGCGTCACGCTGAATCTGACGCAGGCCGCCGTCGGCACGACACAGACGCTCAACGTCGCGACCGACACGACCGCGCAGGCAACTGCGATCACGAACGTCGTCAACCTGTACAACACGGTCGTCACGACGATGTCGTCCCTGTCGTCGCTGTCGGGCGCGGGCACCAGCTCGCAAAGCGCGGGGCCGCTCCTCGGCGACTCGACGCTCAACATGATCCGCAACTCGCTCGCACGGGTCGTCGGCGCAGGCGTCACGACGGGCGGCTCGACCGTGTCGCTCGCGTCGATCGGCATCACGTTCGCCGACGGCTCGACGTCGACGCAGGCGGACGGCACGCTGACCATCGACACCACGAAGCTCAACGCGGCGCTGCAGAACAATCCGTCGACCGTCGCCGCACTGTTCAACTCGACGAACGGCATCGGCGCGGAGCTGAACAACACGATCCAGGGCTACGTGCAGACGGGCGGTGTCTTCGATACCCGTTCGAACGCGCTGAACCAGGATCTGAAGAGCCTCGCGCAGCAGCAGACGCAACTCGCGTCGTACGCGTCGCAGCTGACGTCGCAGTACAACGCCCAGTTCACCGCGCTCAACACACTGATGGCGCAGATGAACACCAATTCGAACTACCTGACGCAACTGTTCGGCGGCGCCAACAGCTCTGGCACGCTGGCGACCAACAAGTAACGAATTGCGCACGATGGAGAAACCGATAATGGATCAGATGTCGTTGGTCGAAAACGTACTGTCGATCACCCGCGAAATCGATCACGCGGTGCAGATGGCCGACTGGACCGAGGCCGCGCGCCTGACCGAAGAGCGCTCGCCGTATCTGATGTCGATCTCGGCCGAACAGACGCCCGCGTCTCTCGCGCTCGTGCGCCAGATCCAGGCGATCGATGCGGCGCTCCTCGCGAACGCAAAGGCGGCGCAGGCCGAGTTGCAGGTCGAATACCGCACCGCGATGGATCGGTTGAGCAAGGCCGGCGCCTATCAGGCGGCCGCGCAGCTCTGATCTGACGAATTCCCCCCGAACAACAACAAATCACGCGTTTCGGCGCGTGCTCGTTCACCTCACGGCCCGCCGCAAGGCGGGCATTTTTTCGCCCGTTGTGCGCAGACGCGATCTGTCAATTGGTGGACAATTTCTCACGGGATGCTCGATTAGGCCGCTAGATATCGCTCATTCGGTCGGGGCACGTCCGTCGTGCCCGCATCCTCGCTCGGCCCGCCCCTCGGAGCAGCAGATGCATGCCGACATCGCACTTGTGCCCTAAAAAGCATGCTCGCTCATCGTCGTGACGGCAAGTTCGAGCGGCTGGCCGAATGGCGCGTAAGCGCAGCAAGTCCGCAGTCTCGCTCGGCATACGCGGGCCGAGTTGAGCCGGCAATGCTTCGCCTACGCTCGACCCGCCCCAGCCTCGCCCACTCGAAATTCAATAGAGGTGAACTTCATCAACCGACACAGTAGCGTCTCGCAGATGAAGCTGACGCATAAGATCAGTTAGCCGTTTGAATGAGCAAGGTCGCCTGTCCCGTATTGTCAGCGCAAGCGTCGTCACTTACGTAGGCAATAAATCCCGAGGTATTTCCGGGAACGTCAACAACAGTTGGCTGAGTGACGGTGGTGCCCCATCTGTTGTTTCCATATCCGCCTTGCACAAACACAGAATTGATCAAACAGCCGTTCGTTAAAACGCCATTGGAACAGCTCATGTTGTTCGAGGCGATCGAAATGACATATCTTCCCGGCGCAAGCGGGAACGTCGCGGGAGTGCCGCCAGAGACGTTGCCGGTGTTCGAGAGACAATTGCGCTTCGCGTCGATCACAACGGAGGTCGCCGCCTCACAGACGAAAGGAACGATAGCCACAAGTACTCCGGCGATAATTTTTGCACGCATAGATTAAATTCCCTCGTAAATGGTAGTAGTTCATTGAAAAAATGCCATGGCGCCATACGCGACATAGTCGAACCTGAACAATCCTGGACGGCTTATACGGAAAGGCTGTGATGCCGAAACGGTGTTGTTGGATTTGCAGGAAGCAGGCATATTGACGCGTGAATCCTGCAAATCCTGACGAGGTGTGGATGGGTCCGAAGTTGCCGGTGACAGAGGGAGATTTCTTCCGCCAACCGCTGCGCGAGCAGATCAATCTGAAG
>NZ_LOVS01000102.1:0-4251 GCF_001523835.1 Burkholderia sp. ABCPW 14
ATAGCCGGTCCAGCCGCCCAGTGCCTGAAGTGCCTTGCGATCGTGCAATTCTTCCTCCTGACCTCTATAGAATCAGGCGTCAGGTTACGCAATCTCCATCAAACCCTCCACGGTTTACTGCGATGAACCAAAATTTCCGACTGAAACAGACAACCTCGCGAACTGGGCATGGGCACCTCACAAACTCACTTGATCAACCTCACGGAAAGGCTTCGACTACACCCTGTGAAAGCGACATAAAAACAAGGAATGGCAGGATAGGCTGGCGCCGGTTTTGGGCACCATGCGACTTTGCGATATCGAGTTGCGTCGGGCGGCTACCGAGCCAAAGCCGTTACTCGCTCGATTTGGCGCGTGCAAAAATCCTCATACGTACCTGAAGAAATTTCTCGTGATGAGGCTCCTGCAGAGCGTACCGCTAGCCTCGTAGTCAAGCACAATCAAGTCCGCTTTCCGATTTAGCGAGGAACTAGACGGAAGCACCCGACTCCCTCGCTCTGAGGCGTTCAAGCGCTTGCAAGAAGGGCGCATCGGTCACTCCCGGGGGAAGAACAGGATCAGTGATACCGCGCATGGCCGTGATCAGTGGCGAAGTTCCGTCGACCTGCCACGCCGGAATGAACTTCAAGTGGGACAGCTTGATGCCTATCTCAAAGTTCTCGCGTTTCATCTCGATGCCCGGCGACGCAGGATTGAATTCCACCGGCATCAGGAAGACGAACCCCGCGCGTCGGAAGTGGTCTTGCAAGACGTCCAGGTTGTGACTGGACGAGGGTGTCATGTCATTCATCCGGTAGACAATGGCGAACAGGCGATTGGCATCCGCTGCGGCCTTCATGTACGACTCGCTGATGCCAATTGCTACCCTGTAGTCCAACGGGCTGTCGCGTCGGATGCCGGTGATGACGGTCACGCTCAGCCATCCATCCCGGTTTTCCGCGCCAACCTTCTTGCGCCACCCGCGGAAAATCTTCTGACCCGCGTCGAAGTTCTCGAATGCCAGAGCCATCATCGGCGGCACCACTTCCCCGGGGGCCTGCGGTAGCGCCACGCCAGTCCCCTTCCACTTGGCCTTTTCCCACAGCGGCAAGATGATGGGAGACATGACTCGCACATTGCGATGTAGCACCGCGTCCGCGCCGAAGAGGTGCTCTGGCGGTGGGGCTGCCGAAGACGTCAAGTCCGTCTCAGGAGGATGAGCGTCAGGCGCGGGCGCCACCACAGCCGGTATCCATGCCTTTTCACGGACGAGCGGGAATGCAGCAAGAGTGTCGCCCTGCACCCAGTCTTCCGCGCGCCCGGCCGGCGAGTCGCCGAGGATGTTCGTGACGGAGATGATGGAGCGCGCCACGTGGTACGCACGGTCTTGAGCACGATACTTCGCAAACATCTCCTCGAAGTCCTGTCGTTCAACGCCGAGCTGCAGCTCGTAGGTTACGCGCCCGAACAACTCAATCATCTTTCTTTCGAAACCTTCGCCGACCAAGTTCGCGGCTGCTGAAACGGGATGGGTGACGATGAGCGTTGTCTCGCCGCAGTCGTCCTCGACATGGCGATGAACAAAAGGCGGCTTTGCAGCCTCTGATTGTCGCACCTCAACGACCAGCCGTTCCCTAGGTGACAGAAGCCTCCTAGAACGCACTGCAGTGGAGTAGAAGGCCTCCAGAAATCCGATGATGCTCTCGCCAAGCAATGCCGATGCGATGCCGCCGCGGGCGATTACTTCGACCTGGCAACCCAATATGGTCGTCGTCATGGTCGTAGTGCCGAAGTGCCATAGCGGCCGATTTGGAAGATCCAACGCGGCCGGAGCGGCAAGCCATTCGCTGGCGAACTGGTTCAGGTCGTCATCTGCCGCGCCGTATTCGGCGTGGACCTTGTCCTCGTGCCCGAGCATGAAGAGGGCAGCGGCGCGCGACATCTCCAGACCCAGCGTGGTTAGGAGGTCCGGAAGCCGCGTCAGCGATGCCCAATCCTCATGCGTAGTGCGCAGAATCAAGATTCCCAAGACTCGGTCGATGGCCTGTATCTCCTGTTCGAGCGCCTTCGTGTCTTCCGCGCTCAGGCTCAATGCAACCTGGATAGGCTCGAACCACTTCACCCAAGCGAGTACGTAGGGCACGCGACCAAGCTGCAGTTCCAGCCATGCTAGCTTCTTCAGAAGTGGCAAAGCGCGGCGGTCGACGGCTCCTTCCTTGAACCACGAATAGAGGCAGCGGTCTAGTGCAGACACCAAGTTCGCCCTTGCCGCGTAGAGAAGGCCCACCGACTCGTATGCCAAGCCCGTGGCGCACAGGGCAGCGATAAACTCGTCGCGGCTGTCCTCCTGCGCAAGAAGCATCTGCGCGCGGGCCAAGTCGTCAATCGCGTCATATGCCTTCTTCCGCTGGAGCTTTTGCATACCTCGCTGCAATTGAAACTCGCCAGCGACGCGGTCGCCGTTTCTCTCGCGCTCAATCTCGATTACCACATCCACCAGTTCGTCGTAGCCCGGCGAATCGCCGATGACGATCCCCAGCTCTCGCACGATGCGAATGACTGGCTCGATTGGGAACTCAATCTGCCGACGCACGTTGCTCAGGACTTGGCGCATGGCGACCAAGGTGGGCTGTAGGTCACGTTTTGCACGCATCGCTGCGACGAGGTCCATCTGCAGCAACTGGGCCCATGCCCACAGCGAGCTCGTCTCCTTTGACTTGTCGTCGGCATGGCGCTGAAGTGCGACGCGTAATGCGTTGGTTCGTGCTTCGTCTAGAGCGTTCCCCCCTTGGAGGGCGAGCCACAGGCTGACGACGCAGTCAATGTCCCAAACCCAGTCCGAGGGCAGCACTTCGGATGCCAGCAGGTCGTAGATTCGCGCAGCCTCTTCCGGGTCATCGAACCACCACAGGGCGGTCCACGCTCTCTGGTACCAGATGCGCTGTAGTTGTCTGCTGCCGATTTTTCGCGCGAGACGCTCTGCGCGGTCGAAGCGACCATCAACCTCATGCCGCGGCCTGTCGAGGCCCCGTGCGAGCATTGCAGACTGCAAGCTCTGTTCGATCAATTCCAGCGTGACCGCAGACTTCGCAGCTGCATCGAGCTTCTTGTCTAGCGCCTCCAGGTCACGCAGTCTGCCGGCGTCTAAGGGACCTGAGGTCGAGACAGCCTTGCGTGTGAGCTCGAACTGGAGAGTCTCGGCCACGATGTCCCACCGGCGGTGCCGGACGACCTTCTCGACAATCCAGCTGCGGTCGAGGATACGCACCTGCACGCCATGGCCAGCCGTGAGAGCGTCCTCCATCTCGGCGCGGTCCTTGTCCCTGATGGCTTGGTTCGAGATGAAGTAGATGAGCGTGTACGGACGGCCGGTCGCGACGATTTTCGCGACGTCAGAGCGGACCTTCGGCTTCCAATCGGCTTTAGCACTCACGGCAAAGCCCCAACGCTGGTCGGCCGAGGCCGGATTGCCTTCGTACCAGAGTGTCGCAATCGCTGGTGCGACCGGGTACGTCTCAGTGTCGACCTTGCTGTCACCTCCGCCTGTGGGTCCGGTTTGCGGTATCAGATTCGGGCAAAGCTCCTTTTCGGCCAGCACGCGCGCGAAGTTCTCAAACGCAATCTCTTCCTTACGGCTCGTGAGAGAGTGCAGATGGAACTCGAACTGACGCCGGTCCATCTCGCCGACTTCGACATGCAGCGTGTCCGAGTACAGCTCCGGGCGTCGCGCTCGCATAAACTCCCTGTAGCTCGGGTTCGTGTTCTCGTCGTTCATGAAAGCCTTCAAGGTACGCACATCACACGCGACATGGTTACGGCTCGGCCAGCTGACCAAAGTCGAAGTATGCCATGCACACGGCCTGCTGGAAGGCGGTCGGCAACTGCCCCTGGAAATGCACAATCTCCATGGTATAGACGGGGACGTAGGCCTTGTTCATTCTTGGGACCCAGTACCCAAGGAACCCTTCCAGGTCCGGTGCAACCATGGGGCGCTGGGCTGCCCCTTGTGGCAGCAGGCTTAAAATCTTTTGGTTGATGGCTTGCTCAGCGGCATTGCCAGCAGCTGCGTCGTGTAGCATCCGGTAGGGAACATCGGATGCATTCAAGACCCGATGGAATAATGCTGCTCCCGATAGCAAAGCCTCTGTCGATGGCGGTCAAAATCCGCGCTTTTCCGGCGGCGTCACGTAACGGCGGCATGACACAAGTTTCAAAATCGACGTTGCAGGAGCGACGAACCTGTCGGAAGCGGGATATTGACGCGGGGCGCGA
>NZ_LOVS01000103.1:0-60331 GCF_001523835.1 Burkholderia sp. ABCPW 14
CCGACCCGCCGTTCTGAACGGTACCGCCGTCGCAACACGTCAAAGGGGCCCGAGGGCCCCTGCGTACTTGAGAAAATTACTCAGCATTGCGCCGCCGTTTAAGCGCGGTTTTACGCCGCCATCAACACCGAGGAAGCCGCGCGTTCGATCGAGGAAGTGGAAGCGCGGCTCCGGGCGTCGGATACGCAGGCGGTTTTCGGCGCGCTGACCGCCGACGGCGAGTTGGCCGCGATCGCCGGCGCGCGCAGGGATGCGCTCGTGCAAGTCGCGCATAAGGCGGTGCTTTGGGGGGTGTTCGTCGCGCCCGCGCATCGCGGCAAAGGGCTCGCCCGTCGGCTGATCGGCGCGGCGTTGACGCACGTGTCGCGCGATTGGGGCATCGCGCAGGTCAATCTGTGCGTGAATATCGAGAATGAGCCCGCGAAAGCGCTGTACGCGTCGCTCGGATTCGAGACGTTCGGCGTCGAGCGGCGCGCGATGCGTGTCGGCGATCGGTTTTACGACGAGCAGCACATGGTTCGAATGTTGCGCTGAGCGCGGTGCTGACGATAAGCGAGACGTATTCGGCCGCATGCGCCGTCGACATGCTTATTTATTCTGCCGCGGTCATGCGGCGTTCGTTCGCTCGACAAGCGCCGCTCCGAGTTGGTCGCCGCGCTCGCTTCGATCGCTCGAGTCAGCCGATGGCCGGCACGCTCCGGCATCGCCGCTGTCAGACGCGCGTTTTCTTGCTTCGCCGGGGCCGGCGATCAATCCGCTGAACGACCGGCTTTCACGCCGCACGTTCGCGGCGTTTTGTTACGTGACGCGTTGTCATCGAGCGACGGTTTGCGCCAGCCTTTGTTGCTGGGCAGCCGCTTCGTTTTCCTGTTCCCATTCGTACCAGTCGTCGCCAAGCAATTCGATCGGATGCTGCGTCCGGTCGGAACCGTTGCCACAAGACAGCGCGTCGACCGAGCAATATCGGTCGCATCCCCAGCAGTTGCGTTCAGGGTGCTTCGGATGCAGCGGGAATTTCTTCGCCATGCCGGGGCCTCGCAAAGTGCGTTGGAGGGTGTTGCGGCGAGCGATGTCAGGACGGCGCCTTGGTGGGCGGGGTAAACGATTTGGAAAGGCGCGACGCGCGCACGACTTCGTGCGTGGCGAGCTGACAAGGTTTCTATCGCCGCGATCTGCCCATTCTGTCGATCGGGCGACGGACTTGCCTTGATATTGCGCATCGAATCGCGCGATGCGACGTTGCGTCGCGCGGCGCCACGTTGCGCCACGCCAGCCGACGTCATTCGGCGCCGAATGACGTCATTCGCGTAATCGGGCGCCCGGCGCGATGCTTACCGTTACCGGCCCGCGGCGTGTGTGGCGAGGTGCTGGCGGATCAGCGTCAGGTAACGGTCGCCGACCGTGTGATCGGTCTCGGTGCGCCGTGTCGGATAGCGCAGCGAAATCGGCGGCCAGACGCCCAGATAACGGCAAATGGCGGACAGGTACGGCTTGCGGACACGCCCCATGCGCTGCGCCGCGCGCTCCACGCGCTCGTCGCCGACCTGGCTGCGCAGCCAGGCGAGGATTTGACGGTCGGTATCGTTGACGATGCGAACCAGGTGCTCCATCTGACACCTCGCTGGTTATAAATACAGTACTGTTAATTTATCCAGTATTTTGCGAGCGTGCAACTGTATTAAATGGGGTGCGAACTGGGTCGCGATGGGTGGTCGGGAGCCGGAAATATGCGTCGCGCAAAGCGAGGCCGATGCGGTTGCGAAGTAGCCGGAGAGGGCCGGGCAGAACCGCTTGGACTGGCGGGAGCGAGTTCTCTTGTGCGTGTGGAGTTCAGGGGATTCGATGAATCCGGCACCGGGTGACAGGAAAGTCGTCAATATCCCGCTTCGATCCTCCACAGGATTTCATCTCGCCGGGTAACGAAATTTTGGTAAGAGCGCGAGCGCAGTTCGACGAGCGGGATGTATCGTGGCGGCCGCATCCGGTCAGTCGTCCGCGGACTTCACGTCGGCGCGCGCAACAAAGCCAGTCTCGTGCGCACTTTCTCCGAAAGGATGCGCACGGCCTTGCCGGGACCGCGGGAGCGCCATGCAGGCGGAGCCGGGCGTTCGAGCCTTTCGGCGAAGATGAAGCACATGACGACGATGGTCGCCAAAACGTGCACAGGCCCTGTCAGCAGTGCAAGCAACATCAACGCCCAGCAATTCCCGGCGCAAGAGACGCCGCTTGCCAGGCCGAAACGCAGCGCATCGCGATCGGCGGCCATGCCGAACGCCGCGAGGGACGGCCGGCGGTGGCAGACGTTCAGGAACCATTGCTTGGCGGGCGAACACTGCCAAAACAGCGCCAGTGCGAGCCCGAGGCCCACGCGCGTCAGGGGTCCCGGCACGGCCCAGATGAATGCGATCGAGACGACCTGCAGGCCGATCCACGCGGCGGTCCAGACAGCCGCATAACCGGCAACGAAGCAGAGTGCGGCTCGCATGCGGCGTCGCGCGAAACTGCGGTCCAGGACGTGCCGGAGCGGCGATGCGGCGAGCGGCGCCATCATGGCCGCCACCATCAGCACCGAATCCGACGCGAACTTCGACGGCGAGCTGGACAAGAACGCAAGATGGAGCCATGTCGACAGCGGCAGCCGCCAGTAGTCTCCCGAGATCGAGCAGAGCGCGGGCGGCATCAGGCCGCCCGCGTCGACGAGCAACGCGGACCAGGCGATCAGGCTGATCGACACGGATACGACGAACGACGCGTCGAGCCGCTGCCCGGCGTGCTTCATCATCGCACCCGCGTCACGTGCTTTGCCGATACACGCTGATGCGGCCGATGCTCACTTGCGATTCTTCCGCCACCGGCGTGAGCGCGACGAGCCGCACGTCGAGCTTGGACAGAGGCAAGGCGCCGGCGAGATGCAGCGCATCGATCACGTGCGAGATTTCGACCACGAACGTCAGGCCGTCGCCCGCGTGCCCTTCCTCGCCCACCGTCGCTTTGCTCACGCCGAAGAGGGCGACGCTGCCGGCAAGATGGTCGGGATATTTGGCGGGATCTTCGCCTTCGGGAACGTTGATGTATACGCTGAGGATCGTGGCGTCGTCGAGGCCGCGGACATTCTCGAGATTCAGGAAGACCCGGTCGGGCGTGGCCGAGGTTGCGGCGGCGGTCTCCGTCAGATTGGCGGTTATCTTGCGGTGCACGGCGGCATCGAGCGTGACGGAAGATCGCGCCTCCGCGCCCTTCACCGCGAGGTTCCGGTCGCTTGCGCCGAACAGTTCGACGATCTTGGGGTCGGTCAACGCGATGTTCTCCTCGAGCGTTTCGGCCGTGACCTGATCCGCGCGCAGGCGATTCAGGCGTGCGGCCGTCAGCGGCGTTTTCGTCGGCGCCGATACGTCATCGTAAGCATAGCCTAGCTTCGAAAGGTTGCTCATTTCGCCGGGCGTGTAGGTCCAGTTGTCTCCGTGCGGCATCGGCATTTTGAAAGGCCGCTCGCCGATGGCTGCCGGACCTTTCAGCCAATTCACTTTGGTCGGATCGACGTGAGTGGGGGGATGCCTGCGCCAGACTTCCCACAACCGATCGATATTCGCGTGGTGAAGCCAGAAAATCGGGTCCAGTCCTGCGATGTCCGGATGGGACATCAATCCGGGCAGGCGCGTATGCGTGTCTTTTCCGCCGACGATGCCATGCACGGCGTCGTGCGGCTGCGTCTCGATACCGCCGTGAACCCCTTTGCTGTGATGGAAGCCCGTGTCGACGCCGCCGAAACCGGGGCCGCCTCCGCTTGCGACGCCTTCGAAATCGGGATCTGCCAGCGCGTTTTGATTGACCCAGTTGATCGGCACGTAGACCTCGCCGTTGTTGTACGGGCCGTAGCGCTGCTTCACGTAGAGCGGATTGTTGCCTTTGCCGTCCGGCCAGTCGGGCGACGCAAAGGCTTTGGGCAGACGGTCCTCGCCGGGCTTGAAGTAGTTCCAGTAGGGGAGCGCCCAATCCTTGGGGCCGTGCAGCTTGACGACCTCGTCTCGAACGACGGCTTCGAAAGCGAGCACGTAGCCGCGATGCCAGGGCAGGAAGTACCAGCTGCCGTGCTGACACTGCTTCCAGTAAGCCTGAATGTCGGCGGAGCTGGGCATCCGGTCATGCGAATTCAGGTGGCCGAGACGGCGCCACAGGTCTTCGTTGAATCCGTGAATGGCCGCGTAGAAACGCCAACTGTTTCGATCGTCGAGGGCGCGCGATTGCATCGCTTTTACGCCGCGTGCGTACCAGAGAATGGGATCGGCCCAATCGGCGCCCAAGGTCCAGACGTTTTTGCGTAGATATGTCATGCTGATTTCCCCTTTTTTAAGTGTGCAGCATGCCGTGATCCGATTGGCGAAATCGGATCATCCAAGTGGTAATCGATGAATTGGAATTTATGAATTTTTATAAAAATTAATTGAATGTAAAGTTAGTTGTTCGTCATGGACAGCGTGGCGATCCGGCTCGCATGGTGCAACGCCAAATATTTGATGAGGCAATAAATTTGTGCTTCGTTTTCTGATTTCCCGAGTCGAGCCATCGCCATGAAAATCGTAGTATATTTTTTACATATTTTCATGCGTGAATGAGGCATTGCTGAAAAATGGCGATTTGATCGAATGGATGCGATTCCAGACGATGGGGCCGGATTTTATAAATCGATCAACGCGGTAAATCGAGCAGATTTGAATCGGATCGAAGCCGGCTTGTTGCGACAAATTGCACTTTCCGATCGAAATGCCGGGGCCGGCGCGCTTGTCGCGGATTGGATCGCGATGCGGTCGTCGCGGCAGCCTCGAATCGGGGCGGCGGGGCAGCGCATCAGGCTCGGCGCGATACGCGAGATCGTCGTACATCGCGCCGGCAGTGAAATCAATCGTCGGGCGCGACTGATCGATCGCATGTGTGCCGCAGCGCCAGCGACAATCGAAAAGAACCGCCGGCGTCGGAAGCGGGCTTCAAAGAACCGGGGCGTGCGGTCGACTTTTTCGGTAAGCAGTTAAAACGAGGGTCGTCGTACCGATTGGATCGAAGTGGTGAATCAGGCAATTGCGAGGGGCGTGTGCCGGAGCCCTGTCGAGCGGCGGCTATCGTTCCTAAAACGCTCGATATTGACGTCGCGGCGCACGCGCCGATAATCCGCCAAGCTGCGTTCAATGGCGCGCGATCGAGTTGCCGGCTGGAGAGTCGTATTCAATCGGCGCCGGTCACGCTTCCGGCCGCGTCTTCAAGTGATCGCGACCAGAAACGCCTCGCCGCTCGACGGCCGCAGACCATCAGTCCGGCCGGCGAAATAGCGCTGCGTGAGATCGTCGGTGGACACGTGCCGCATTTCGCGGAACCCGGCTTCGCGGGCGAGCACGAGCATCTCGGGCGGGCTGAAGAAGCTGACGAACGGGGTGCCCGCCGCCCGCGCGCGCTCGTAGACCGCCTGGTGCTGCGGGCGCTCGGCGGGATCGAGGAGATCGAGCGGCAGCAGGAACGTCATCGCCAGCGTGGTGCCCGGGGCGAGCGTCGCGATCTCGCGCAGCGTGGCGGCGACCGCATCCCGGGTCAGATACATCGAGACGCCGGTCGACGACACGACGGCCGGCTGACCGGCATCGAAGCCGTCGGCCTCCAGCCGTTCCCGCCAGGCTCCCCCTGCCTCGAAATCGACCGGCACGAGCCGCAGCCATTCCGGGATGCCGAAGCCGAGTGCGATCAGGCGCTGCCGCTTCCAGGCCTGCGCGCCGGGCTGGTCGACTTCGAATATCCGAAGGCGCGACGCGAGCTTCGTTCTGCGCTGGGCGAACGTGTCGAGGCCGGCGCCGAGCACCACGTACTGGGCGATGCCGCGTTCGGCCTGCTCGCAGACCAGATCGTCGATGAAGCGGGCCCGGCCGACGATCGCCGCGCGGTAGCCGCGGGTCGCTTGCGGTTCCATGTCCGGACGGTCGCGCCAGTCCTCATCCGGCGCCGCCAGTTGCAGACCGATCTCGTCTTCGAGCACATGCGGCGGCGGATCGATCTGCACATGCATGGCCCGCCACAGAGCGACTCGCACCGCGGTGCTGTCCGGGGCTGCGATGGATTTGTTCGGCATGACGTTCCCCATTCCATAGATGAATGTCGTCGACCGTCACAGTGTATCGATCGTCCGGCGTTGCCCCAAGAGGTCGGTCCACGCCGGATCGGGCCGGCTGTCATTGGGCGAACGTCACGGCCGCGCCGCCGTGCCGCCCGCCATCGCCGGCATCAGTCCGACGTAGCACTCGTCCGTCAGCGTGCGCAGGAACGCGACGAGATCGTCGACATCGGCGTCCGTCATCGCGGGCGGCGTGCCGGGGCGGCGATTCATCGGCGTCGAGTTCACGTTGATGTTGCCGCGATAAGCGGCCGGCACGTCGTCGAACGTGTCGCGCCCGTGATACCAGCGTTTCGGATCGGTCGAGCGCGTGTTGTAGAACGCGACCGCGTCGCGCAGCGTGTCGAACACGCCGTTGTGCATGAACGACGCCTTGATCGCGACGTTGCGCAGCCCCGGCGTGCGCAGATAGCCGCACCATTGCGTCGGTTCCGGCCAGCGCAGCTTCGCGGCCGTGTCGCACAGGCCGTTGTCGAAGCGGCGCGGGTCGCGGTTCGCGGGCAGCGCGCGGTTGCGCGGCACCGCGATCGCGTCGTAGCCGAAGTCGGTGAAGAGCGAGCGCTCGGGGCGACTCGCGGTATCCGATAGCGTATGGCAGCTCATGCAGTTGCCCTTGTCCGGATTCTTGAAGAGCGCGAGCCCGCGCAATTCCTGCGGCGTGAGCGGCGCGCGCTTCGTCACGTATGCATCGAAGCGCGACGAGAACGGCGCCATTTCGTCGCTCTGCAGATACGCCTGCATCGCGTCGCCGAGCGCGCGCACCGTCTGCTCGGGATCGCGCCGGACCGCCGGGCCGAAGCGCTCGGCGAGCGCCGCGGCGAGCTCGGTGCCGTCGATCTTGCGCAAGAGCGCCGCGGGCGATGCGTTGTTCATCTCGTCCGGATCGAAGAGCGGGCCGCGCAGCTGCTCGGCGAGCGTGTCGGCGCGGCCGTCCGAGAACAGGCCGCCGAACGGCGCGGGCGCGAGCGCGTCGTCGTCCTGGTAGAAGTGGCGGCGCGGCACGTAGCGCACGTACAGCAGCGATGGCGCGTTGCGCCGGCTGAAGTGTCCGGGGCGGCTGCCCTGCGGCACGCGCGGGCCAGCGAGCGCCGCGGGCGACAGCGTGGGTGCGAACGCGCGGCCCGGATCGTGGCAGCTCGCGCACGATGTGCCGCGCGGCTCCGACAGCCGCGGATCGAAGAACACGCGCCGGCCGAGCGCGACGAGCGCCGGGTCCGGGCGGAACACGGCCGTCGTCGTATCGATCTTCGACGCGACCTGCGGCGTGCCGCGGCCGATCGTGCCGACGACGCGCTGCGGCGGTGCGCCGGGGAGCAGGACTGTCGTCGGCGATCGGGACGACTCGGCTGTGGCGCGGGCGGTGTTCGGCGTGGTCGTCGTATGCGTCGCACCTGCCGTGCTCATCGCCTTCGTTGCGCTCGTCGCGGCGGGACCGGCTGCGAGTGCGAGTGCCGCCATCGACGCGAAGAGCGCGCCGCAGGCGGTGTGTGCGATTGTCGAAATGGTGCGGCGTCTTTGCGTCGTGCGTCGATGCGGCGCGAACGGCGGCGGAGTTGCACCGTCCGTTTCCGGCGCGGCTTCGGACGGTGGATCGGCGAGCGCGCGGCTCGCGATGCCGAGCGTGCATCGAGCGGACGCTCGGCGCTCGGCGCGCGCCGCGACGTGATGCGCCGGCGCGCGATCAAGCCGGCCGGCGCGCGGCGCAGCCGCGTCGATCGTATCGATCGTGTCGATCGTGTCCATCATGTCGATCATGTCGGCGGCGGCTGCATTCGACGCGCCCGACGATGCGGCGCGGCCCGCACGCTCCGCGAACGCCGGCGCATGCCGCGCCGGCTTGATCCGTGTTCCGCCCGTCACGGTGCGACGAAGCCGGTCTTGTCGCACGTGAGCGTCGTGCCGGCCTGGTCGCAGGTCGCGAGCAGCTTGCCCGCTGCCGTGTACGCCTTGAACGTCCAGCCGCGCGCGGGCGCCGCACGCCGCTCCATCATCAGGAAGCCGAAGCTGTTGTTGTGCGACAGCTTGTCGATGACGACGCCCGGCGCCGGCGTCAGGTTCGCCGGGAACGGATCGGGCAGCGCGACGTCGAGGTTGTCGCCGCCGTTGCCCGACACGATCGTCGCCGGATGTCCGGACGCGAAGTTGATCGCCTGGAAGTCGTGCACGTGGCCGTGCAGCGCGACCTGCACGCCGGGCGGGTAGTACGCCTGCGCATAGAGGCTCGACATCACCGACTGCAGCGCGAGATTGCCCGGCGCGGGCGTGCTGCCCGGGATCGGCGCGAACGCGAGGATTGGATGATGGTTCGTGAAGATCGTCGTCGACATGCCCGGCTTGTTCGCGAGCGCGGCCACCGTCTGGAACTGCTTCTGATAGATCTGGAATTGCACGTCCGTCGTCTTGAGCGCCGCGCGGCCGACCTTCGCGGTATCGAACACGATCACCTGCGAGCCGGTGCCAAGCGGCACCGCGTAGGGCTCCGAATAGTTCGCGTTGCCGTCGTTCGCCGGATCGTTGCACGAGCGCGCGTGCGCGTACGGGCGCGGATCGAGGAAGCGATACCAGCCCTGGCCCGCGCGTGCGCATTCCTCATGGTTGCCGCGCACGACGACCCACGGCGCCTTCGCGAGGAGCGGCGCGGCGGGCTCGAACAGGTCCGCGCGCCACGTGTCCCAGCCGTAGCCCCACGGGCTGTTCTTGCAGCCGGCGATGTCGGGCGGGCACGCGTTTTCGCGATAGTGATAGTCGCCGACGTGAAGCACGAGATCCGGATTCAACCGCGCGACGCTCGACGCGATCGTCGCGAACGGCCATACCGTCGCGTCGCTGCACGCCTGAAACGCGTTGTCGGCCTTCTTCATCCGGCAGCCGGTGTCGGCGATGATCGCGATGCGCTGCGGCTCGGCCTTCGGCAGCGGCAGCGCCCGTCCGGCGACGGTCACGTCCTTCGCGCCCGCGGGCAGCGTCGCTTCGCAGACGGACACCGGAAAGCTCGACGGTTTCGAATCGGCCGGATCGCTCGCGGTCGGACGTTGCGCGACGGTGCCCGCGGCGGCGCGCAGCGTCATCCGCGCGATCTTGCCGTCGGCGCTCAACTGCGGGCAGACAGCGGGCGCCGGGTCGCCCGATGCCGCGGCGGGCGGCGCGTAGCTCGTGATCACGCGGGCGATCGCCTGATTGGCGTCGCCGATCTCGACCCACGCCGCCTGGATGTTCGCGGAAGCGCTCGCGGCGTCCGGCTGGTTGTCGATGCTGCTCGTGCAGGCGTGGAACAGCGTGGCGCCCGCGAGCGTCAGCAGGAGCGCGGCGGCGCGGCGAAGAATCGGTCGTGGCATGGTCGTTCCCGTTGGAAAGCCGTAAAAGTACGCATGGCCGATGTAATAAATGTGAAGGCGGCGTGACATCATCGCTTGGCTTGACTTGGCTTGGCTTGGCTTGGCGTGGCTTGGCGTGGCGTGGCGTGGCGTGACGTGACGTGACGTGACGTGACGTGACGTGGCGTGGCGTGGCGTGACGTGACGTGACGTGACGTGACGTGACGTGACGAGGCGTGACGAGGCGTGACGAGGCGTGACGAGGCGTGACGAGGCAGGACGAGGCAGTGGTCGGGGCCCGAGGCCGGGCCGGCGACGCGTGCGATGCCCTCACCATCGCTGCCGCCCCGCCAGATCGGCGCAGCGCGGATGACCGGCGCGCGACGCACCGCAGTGCTTCGCAGCACCCCCCGCCGCATATCGGCGCGCCACCACCGCTCGCGGCTACGCGGCTCGTCCCTCGTCGAATCGAAAGCGCCGCGCGGGCGTCTCGACGAGAATCGCGCGCCGCATTGCATCGTCGCGCATCCATTGCTGCGCGAGCGCGAACGCACGGCCGAACGTCTCGGTTCGCTCGAACTGCGTGTGCGGCCAGTCGCTGCCCCACACGAGCCGCTCGGCGCCGTATTCGGCTTCGAGCGCGTCGAATGCCTCGCGCGCGTGGGCCGCCGCTTCTTCGGGCGCGAGCGGCCAGGTGCGGTAGATGCCCGAAATCTTCACCCAGACGCGCCGTGTCGCGGCCGCGCGCAGCAGATGGCGAAACCCCGCGTCGGCGATGCCGAGCGCCGGATCCGGGCGGCCGAAGTGATCGACGACGATATCCACGCCATGCGCGAGCAGCGGCGCCATCAGCCGTTCGAGCCGTCCCGCTTCCGCATGCAGCTCGACATGCCATCGCAGCGCTGCGATGCGTTCGAGCGTTGCGCGCCACGCGGGGCTGTCGAGCGCCGGGTCCGGCAGTCCGATCAGGTTCAGCCGAATGCCGACGATGCCCGCGCGATCGAGCGTGTCGAGCGCGTCCTGCCCGCAGCCGGCGTCGATCACCGCAATGCCTCGCAGCCGCCCCGGCTGTCGCGCGAGCGCGCGCAGCAGGTAGCGGCAGTCGCTGCCGAGAAAACTCGGCTGCACGAGCACGCCGTGCGATACGCGATGCGCGTCGAGCTGCGCAACGTACGCGTCGAGCGGCGCGTCGTAGCCGGGCGCGTAGCGACGCCGGCCGGCGAGCGGCAGTCCTGTCTCGAAGACGTGCGCGTGCGCGTCGACGGCCGTCATGCGGCCGGACTCGTCGTGCGCCGGCGCTTCGTGCGCGCGCGCTTTCCGCTCCTGCTCGCTCAACGCTCGATGCTCCTCATTCGATGAAATGACAACGACAACCTGAAAACCATGCGACGACGATCAACGACGCTGCGCACCCGCCGTCGCGATGCGATGCGCGCGCGCATCGATATCGGCGCTTTCGTCGAGCGCGCGTCCGCGCGTCTCGGGCAGCATCAGCACCGCGGCGGCGACGATCGAATACGCGATCGCCGCGTCGATGCCGATCGCGGTGCCGAGCGGCATGCCGGCCGACATGTGGCCGACGAGCACTGGAAAGCCGGCCGATGCGACGCGTCCGAAGTTGTAGCAAAAGCCGACGCCCGTGCCGCGGGTGCCGCGCGGATAGAGTTCGTTGAAGAGCGCGCCCATGCTCGCCGGGATGCCGGCCGCGAAGAAACCGAGCGGAAAGCCGAGCACGAGCATCGCGCCGTTGCCGAGCGGCAGGAACAGATACGCGATCACGGTCGCGACGCAGCACGCGGAGAACACGAGGATCGTGCTGCGCCGTCCGATGCGGTCGAGCAGGTGCGCGCTCGCGACGCAGCCGCAGAAGAAGGCGCCGATGATGACGGCGAGATAGCCGCCCGTGCCGAGCACCGACAGATGCCGCTCGACCTTCAGATAGGTCGGCAGCCACGTCATCAGCGCGTAGTAGCCGCCGTGCGCGCCGACGCCGAGCAGCGCGCCGATCAGCGTCATCCGCAGCGTCTCCCGCGCGAAGATGCCGACGAGCGGCGCGGCCGCCGCGGCTTGCGATGCGGCCGGCGTCTTGGGCGCATCCGTCGAAGGCTCGACGATCCCGCGCCGCACGTAGACGATCAGCAGCGCGGGCAGCAGACCGACGCCGAACATCACGCGCCATGCGAGCGCGGCGGGCATCAGCGAGAACGCGAGCACATAGAGCAGCACGGCGGCGGCCCAGCCGACCGCCCAAGCGCTCTGGACGGTCCCCATCGCCTTGCCGCGATGCTCGGCGCGGATCGTTTCCGCCATCAGCACGGCGCCCGCCGCCCATTCGCCGCCGAAGCCGAGGCCCTGCAGCGTCTTCAGGATGACGAACTGCGGATAGCTCGTCGCGAACGCGCAGAGGAACGTGCCGACCGAGAAGAACGCGATCGTCCATTGCAGCGTTCGAACGCGGCCGAAGCGGTCGGACAGCATGCCGGCCGCCCAGCCGCCGATCGCCGACGCGACGAGCGTCGCGCCGCCGACGAAGCCCGCCTGCGTGCGGGAGAGCGACCACTCCGCGATGATCGCGGGAATCACGAGGCTGAACATCTGCACGTCGAGCGCATCGAGCGCCCAGCCGCCGAAGCAGGCCCAGAACGTGCGCCGTTCGCGGGCCGATATCGTGCCGAACCATTTGAACACGGTCGTCTCCTGTTCCGCGCCGGACGGTCGCCGCCTGCCGCTGCTCGCGGCACGGCGGTCGCCGGTCGGTCGCGCTCGCGTGAACCGACCCTAGCGGATCTCCGCCTGATAGATGAACTCGCTCGCGGGGCCGCGCGAGCGCCGCCATTCGAGCGGCCGGCGATCGTAGCCGTACGCGAGCCGCTCGATCACGACGGCGGGCGTGCCCGGCTCGATGCGCAACAGGCGCGCGTGCACGGGCCCGATCGCCTCGACCGTCAAGGTCTCGGTCGCCGACGCGACGATCTGGTTGCAGTGCGCTTCGTAGACCGGATACAGCAGGTCGCCGATCGCGTCGGGCTCGAGTCGCGCGAACGCGGCGAAGCCTTCGTAAGGCAGCCAGATTTCCTCGGCGAGCATCGGCGCGCCGTCGATCAGGCGCAGGCGCGTCATCTCGATCACGGACGCGCGGCCCGGGATCTGCAGCGCGGCGGCGACGGCCGACGGCGCTTCGACGACCTCGCGGCGCAAGATCCGGCTCTCGGGTATCCGGCGCTCGCCTCGCTTGCTCTGGAAGCGGAAGAAGCGGAACAGCGAGTTGTCGAAGCTCGCGCGCCGCACGAACGTGCCGCGCCCCTGGAAGCGTTCGAGCATCCCGTCGGCGACGAGCAGGTCGACCGCCTTGCGCACGGTGCCGACCGCGACGTCGTAGCGCTTCGCGAGCGCCTGCTCGGTCGGGATCGCTTCGCCCGGCCGCCAATGCCGGGCGGCGATGAGCGCGGCCAGTTCGTCGCGCAGGCGCTGATAGCGGGGGAGTCGGTCGTCGGTGGCGTGCATGGTTTCTCCGAATTCATCTATATGTTTGCATGACTTGGGGCGACGCGAATCGGTGGAAACCCGGTGATGACTGGGATCAATAGGTGGACGGCGCGGGTAATTACGCATTGCCACACTCAACTAATCAACCAATCATCTATATGAATTTATGAGCAAGGAGACGGCAGGTGGACGAGTCCTCAACCCGCGAGCGGGCGGTCATGACGAAAATCGCGCGGCGGCTGATGCCGCTGCTCGTCATCATGTTCCTGATCGCGTTCATCGACCGGCAGAACGTCGGTTTCGCGAAGCTGCAGATGGTGCACGCGCTCGGGATGACCGAGACATCGTACGGGCTCGGCGCGTCGCTGTTCTTCATCGGCTACCTGCTGTTCGAAGTGCCGAGCACGCTCGCGCTGCATCGGTTCGGCGCGCGCCTCTGGCTCGCGCGCATCATGATGACGTGGGGCGTGATCACGGTCCTGCTCGGCTTCACCCATTCGACGAGCGTTTTCTATGTGTTTCGCTTCATGCTCGGCGTCGCCGAGGCGGGCTTCTATCCGGGCGTCATCTATTACCTGACGCTGTGGTTCCCGCAGAGCCATCGCACGCGCGTGCTCGGGCTCTTCACGCTCGGCAGCGCGCTCGCGAACATGCTCGGCTCGCTCGCGGGCGGGCTGCTGCTGTCGCTCGACGGCCAGTTCGGACTTGCCGGCTGGCAATGGGTGTTCGTCGCGACGGGGCTGCCGGCCATCGCCGTCGCGCTCGTCGCGCTGCGCTTCCTGCCCGAGTCGGTCGAGCGCGCGACGTTCCTGTCCGACGACGAGAAGCGCCTCGTGCTCGCCGCGCTCAAGCGCGAGGCGCCGCCCGAAGCGGTGTCCGAATCGCCGTGGCGCGCGCTGATCGATCCGCGCGTGCTGATGTTCGCGCTCGCGTACATGCTGATGTCGACGTCGCTCTACGGCGTCACGTACTGGCTGCCGACGCTGCTGAAGAGCAGCGGCGTGCCGCCGTCGACGAACGGGCTGCTGAACATGATTCCGTGGGCGATCGCGGCGCTGCTGCTGCTGTGGCTGCCCGCGCGGCTCAAGCACGAGCGGATCGTGCTGAAGGCGATGGCGGTCGTCGCGGGCGTCGGCGTCGCCGGCTTCGCGCTGAGCCTCGCGCTGCCGGGCCTGCCGCTGCGTTTCGCCGCGCTCGTGCTGGGCGGCGCGTGCATCCCGCTCCTGTATCCGTGCTTCTGGTCGCTGCCGCCACGTTTCTTCTCCGGTGCGCGCGCTGCCGCGAGCATCGCCGCGATCAACTCGATCGGCAATCTCGGCGGCTTCTTCGCGCAGAACCTGATGCCGTATGTCGGCAAGGTCGCGGGCAACGCGGGCGCGCCGATGCTCGTGCCCGTCGTGTGCCTCGCGACGCTCGGCGTCGGCATGCTGGCCGCCGCGTCGATGGCCGGCCGGCGGCCGCGGGAGGGCGTGACGGCGTGAGCGAGCGCCGCATGACGCGGCGGCGGCGATCCCCTCCGGCGATTCAGGGGCGGGTCGCGACGAATGAGCTTGCGATGAATGAGCTGGTCCGGGCGGCGTTGCGCGAGCACGCCGCCCGGTTCGTTTGGTGCGCGGGGCTCGTGTGCGGCTGAACGAATGGTTCGAATCGTCCGGTTCGTTCGTCGCGAATTCGTTGTCGGCGCGTTTCGTGACACAATCGCGCGCATTGTCGATCTGACGGTTTCCCTTCGGCCACGATAAGCACAACGAGGAAAACTTGGCCTACAAGCTCATCGCCTTCGATTTCGACGGCACGCTCGCGGATTCGCTCGCGTGCTTTCTTCGCGCGCTGTCCGAATCCGCGCAGCAGCACGGCTTTCGCGCGATCGACGACGCGCTGCTGCCGCAAGTTCGCGGGATGTCCGCACGCGAGATCGTCGAGTTGCTCGGCGTGCCGCCGTGGAAGGTGCCGCGCATCGCCGCCGACATGCGGCAGCGGATGCACGCGCGCGCTGCCGATGTGCAACTCTTTTCGGGCATCGACGCGGCGCTGCGTTCGCTCGCGCGGCGCGGGGCGCACGTCGCCGTCGCAACGTCGAATTCGGAGGCCGTCGTGCGCGCGATCGCGGGGCCGGCGACGTGCGCGCACATCCGGCATTTCAACTGCGGGATCTCGCTGTTCGGCAAGGCAAGGCGCTTGCAGGCGCTCGTGCGCGCCAGCGGATTCGCGCGCGACGACGTGCTGTACGTCGGCGACGAAGTGCGCGACGCGCAGGCCGCGGACAAGGCGGGGATCGCGTTCAAGGGCGTCGCTTGGGGGTACACCGCGCCGGAGGCGTTGCAGGCGCATTGCCGGTTGCCGTTGCTCGATCGGCCGGACGCGTTGCTGGCGTTGTAGGTGCGCTGACGGCGTCGTCATGCCGTCGTCATATCTTCGACGCGATGCGGCGCGAAGGCGTCGCGCGAGGCGATGCGGGGACGTTTCATGCGTGCGCCAGATGCTCGGGGGTGACGAAGCGTCACGACGCATCGCTGGTTTCGGGCCGCGCGAGTGTCCTGGCGACGACAGGCTGTCGTCGCGAGCCGCGCGGCCCGCGTCGCGCCGCTCAGGCGTCGCTTGCCGCCGCAGTCTTGCGCGGGCGGCGCGCGCGGGCGGGCGATTTGCGCGAAGCCTTCGCCGGCGCCGTTTCGGCCGCCGTTTCGCCGGCAACGCCTGCCGCGGCTTCGCCGGCCGGCGCCGCTTCGGCTGCTGTGTGCTGCCGCTCCGCTGCGTCGGCCGCTCGCGGCTTGCTCTTCTTCGCCGCAGTCTTGCGTGCGCGCGAACGCGCGGGCTTCGTTGCTTCGGCTTCCTGCGCTTCACCCGTCTCGCTCGCGCGAGCCGGTTCGCGCGCCGCGTGCGTGTCGTGCGCTTCGTGGGCCGGATGTGCTTCGCGCGTTTCGTCCGCCGCGCGCGCGCGACGGGCTTCGCGTGCCTCGACGACATCCGCGTCGACGATATCGGCATCGGCTTCGATGCCGCCGTGGCCTTCCGCGCCCGCGACCGTCTCGACGATCAGCGGCATCTGCTCCGGCACGCGCTTCTTCGCGCCGCGGCCCTTGCCGTGTCCTTTCTTGCCCGACGGTTTCGCGCCGACGTGGTTTTCTTCGGCGGCCGCGGCCGCCTCGACCGGCTTCGCCGCCTCGACGGCCATCTGCTGGATCGACCGGAACACGAACGTGCCCGACTTGTCGTCGCGGCCGATCTCGAGCAGCCCGCGCGCCTGCGCTTCCTCGAGCAGGTTGCCGAACGCGCGGAAGCCGTAGTACGACTCGTTGAAGTCCGGCTTGCGGCGCTTGATCGCGCTCTTGAGCACCGACGCCCAGATCTTGCCGCTCTCGCCGCGCTCCGACGCGAGCGCGTCGAACGTCTCGACGGCGAGCGAGATCGCCTCGGCCTTGCGCGCGTCGCCATCGTGCTTGCGCTGCTTGTCGTCGTCGGCCGCGCGCTTCGAGCCCGCGCCGGCCGTGCCCGCCGTGCGCGCATCGCGCTTCGCGAGCGCGCGCTGCTGCTCGCGCGCGAGGTCGTCGTAGAAGATGAATTCGTCGCAGTTCGCGACGAGTAGGTCCGACGTCGAGTTCTTCACGCCGACGCCGATCACGCGCTTCGCGTTCTCGCGCAGCTTCGACACGAGCGGCGAGAAGTCCGAGTCGCCGCTGATGATGACGAACGTGTCGACGTGCGCCTTCGTGTAGCAGAGGTCGAGCGCGTCGACGACGAGCCGGATGTCCGCCGAATTCTTGCCCGACTGCCGCACGTGCGGGATTTCGATCAGCTCGAAGCTCGCTTCGTGCATCGCCGCCTTGAACGTCTTGTAGCGATCCCAATCGCAGTACGCCTTCTTGACGACGATGCTGCCCTTCAGCAGCAGCTTCTCGAGCACGGGCTTGATGTCGAATTTTTCGAACTTCGTGTCGCGCACGCCGAGCGCGATGTTCTCGAAGTCGCAAAAGAGCGCCATGTTGACGCTGTCCTGGGGTAAGGCCATGAGGTCTCCAACTGAGTGTCGGGTCGATCTTGCGATCGAGAATGGCGAACATGATAGCGGGTCGGCGCGGGGAAGCGGAAATCGGCGTGTGACGAGGGGCGAGCTCAGAGGCGGACGGTGGGGCCGCAACGGGCGTTTGGCCGCGCGCTCGGCGTGCGTCGCGCAGGCGCGCGAGCGTGTCCCGCCGCTCGCCGAGGCACGTGCGCACGTCGCTCGCGCCGTCGAAAAAATGCGGCGTGTCGAGCGGGGCGTTCGACACTTGCGTCGAGCCGCGATGGCACGGCGAGGCGGAATGGGACACGTCCGGAGCCGATCGATCTTCGCCGGCCGGTTCATTGCTGTCGTCGTGCTGCGATGCGTGCGGTCAGCCAATCAATGAACGCGGGACGGTGCCGATCGGCGAAGTGCTCGACGAGCCGCCGGTACTGCGGCGATACGACGCCGCGTGATGTGCGCGCGGCGGCGGAGAGGCGGTCGCATGCAAGTGCAGTACGCATTACGCATTGCGTACCGCGCGCAAGCGCTGTCGCGCCGCTCAAATCGGAAAGCTCGTCGTCGACAGAATCTCCTTCAGCACGACGAACGTCCGGATCTGCCGCACGCCGGGCAGGTACAGCAACTGTTCGGCGTGCAGCCGGTTGAACGTATCGCTGTCGCGCGTGCGGATCAGCATGATGTAGTCGAATTCGCCCGTCACGACATGGCACTCCATGCAGCCGGACACTTTCTGCGCGGCCTGCTCGAACGCGTCGAACGAATCGGGCGTCGAGCGGTCGAGCACGACGCCGATCATCACGAGCATCCCCGCGTTCAGCGCCTTCGGCGCGAGCAGCGCAACGATCCCGCGGATCAGGCCCATTTCCTTCAGGCGCTCGACGCGGCGCAGGCACGCGGGCGCACTCAGGTTCACCTTCGCGGCGAGCGCGACGTTCGAGATCGACGCATCGCGCTGCAGCACGCGAAGGATCGCGCGATCGACGCGGTCGATGTCCGCGCCGTCCGGATGGGCGACGGCCTTCCGCGTGAATTTTTTTGTTGCGCACATGGGCATAAGTTCCTAACTAAATTAATTGAAATTCTAATATATCGTCATAAAAGTAGGTTATTGGTCGCGTATTCGCAACCCTGTTTTCGCCGATCGTTTCTAACATGGGACGTCGCGGCGGATCGCGATCGGGCGGCGCAGCGCGTTGTCCGATGCGTTCGCGCGCCCGTATCTTCGATGACAGGAGCGATCGATGAATCTTCAGAAATTCCCGCGTTACCCGCTGACTTTCGGCCCGACGCCGATCCAGCCGCTCAAGCGGCTCTCCGCGCATCTCGGCGGCAAGGTCGAGCTGTACGCGAAGCGGGAGGATTGCAACAGTGGCCTCGCGTTCGGCGGCAACAAGACGCGCAAGCTCGAATACCTGATTCCGGAAGCGCTCGCGCAGGGCTGCGACACGCTCGTGTCGATCGGCGGCATCCAGTCGAACCAGACGCGCCAGGTCGCGGCGGTCGCCGCGCATCTCGGCATGCAGTGCGTGCTCGTGCAGGAGAACTGGGTCAATTACCACGATGCCGTCTACGATCGCGTCGGCAACATCCAGATGTCGCGGATGATGGGCGCGGACGTGCGCCTCGTGCCGGACGGCTTCGACATCGGCTTTCGCAAGAGCTGGGAGGACGCGCTAGCCGATGTCCGCGCGAACGGCGGCAAGCCGTACGCGATTCCGGCCGGCTGCTCCGATCATCCGCTCGGCGGCCTCGGCTTCGTCGGCTTCGCGGAGGAGGTGCGCGCGCAGGAGGCCGGGCTCGGCTTCAAGTTCGACTACATCGTCGTGTGCTCGGTGACGGGCAGCACGCAGGCGGGGATGGTCGTCGGCTTCGCGGCCGACGGGCGTGCGGACCGCGTGATCGGCATCGACGCGTCGGCGAAGCCCGCGCAGACGCATGATCAAATCCTCAGGATCGCGAGGAATACCGCCGAGCGCGTCGAGCTCGGCCGCGACATCACGGGCGACGACGTCGTGCTCGACGCGCGCTTCGGCGGTCCGGAGTACGGGCTGCCGAACGCTGGCACGCTCGATGCGATCCGTCTGTGCGCGAAGCTCGAAGGCATGCTGACCGACCCTGTCTACGAAGGCAAGTCGATGCACGGGATGATCGAGAAGGTGAAGCTCGGCGAATTCCCGGCCGGCTCGAAGGTGCTGTACGCGCATCTCGGCGGCGTGCCCGCGCTGAACGCGTACAGCTTCCTGTTCCGCGACGGCTGATCCGACGCGCCGAGGCGTTGTCTCGGTTCGGCGCCCGTGTTCATGTCGATGGACGGGGCGATGCGTTTGCACGGCGAAACGGCGAAACGGCGAAACGGCGAAACGGCGAAACGGCGGCAACGGCGGCAACGGCGGCGGCGCGCGGGTGGCAGCCGCCGTCGTCGCCGACGCTCGTGTTGCGATCGTCCGGCAGCCGGCAGCCGGCAGCAGGCAGCAGGCCCACTGCGGTTCCGTCACTCGTCTTCAAATCCCGGGCGGCGCGGCGGCCCGCTTGCCCGGCGCGCGCGCGTGTATTGCATCGGCGTCATGCCGAACGTGCGCTTGAAGTGGTTGCAGAGCGCGCTTTGATCGTAGAAGCCCGATGTCAACGCGGCGTCGGCGAGCGACCGGCCGGCCTGCAGTTCCCGCAGCGCCGCGCGCAGCCGCAACTGGTTCAGATCAGCATCTGACGAAGGCGCGCGAAGAGGCGCGCGGCGCGGGGTGGATCGGGCGATCGAACGAAGCCGACGTCGTCGTGCGTGCGCCGCGCGTCATGCTCGACGCGCTGACGCCGCTGCGCGCCGCGTTGGCCGCGGTTTTCATCGTTGCCGACGTGAGGCTGGACGCGGGCGCGGAGATCGCGGTCGCGGCGACGCGCACGCGCCTCGCGCGCTGCGAGCGCTGCTGGCGGCACGAGCCGACGGTCGACGCGCACGCCGGCGACGACGCGCGCTGCGAGTGCTGCCGCCACGCGCTGTCGCGGCGGGTGCTCGCGAACTAGCGAGCCGGACCGCGGCGCAGGGCGCACGCTGCCGAAGGCCGTGCCGCTCTTGCCCGAATTCCTGCGCGCGCGGCTCGCGAGCGACGAAGACGGCGGCGACGCGACGTTTCACCGATGAGACGGAACGAGCCGATGCGCGGCCCGGCCCGCGCGGCCGGCGTCACGTTACATGTTCCGTAACGTCGGCGCCGTCCGCGCGGCGCCGCGCCGACGCAGGCTTGCCGCGCCGGCATCGGCGGCGCGTCGTTCGGTTGGCACTCTTATTGCTCCTGAATGGGAAGGAACCGGATTCAGGGAGCTTCAGATGGGATTCATCGAGGTCGAGGTCGAGCGCCGGCGCGTGAGCGTCGAGGAGTCGAATGAAATCGACGGCGCGGCGCTGATCGCCGAGGTGATGTCCGAGACGCTCGCCGCGGCCGACGCCGCGCCGCGCGATCAGGCGCCGCCGCTCACGCTGTACGGCGCGTATCGGCAGGGCTTCGCCGACTATCTGGCGGGCCGGTCGAATCCGTATCGGATCGGCAGCCGTTTCGCCGGCATCTGGCACGAAGGGCACGCGGAGGCCGCGTCGAACGACGTGCTCGACTTCGCGGCGCGCGCGCGGGCCTGCTGGGGCGCACGCGCGGCGGCGAGCCCGATCGCGTTCTTCCGCCGGCGCCGCTAGGCGCCGTCAATCGATGCGAGCGGCGGCGCGCCCGCCGCTTCAGCCGAGCGCGCCGCCCGGCGGCAGGCCGGCGAGCGCATGCGTGCGCATCACCTTCCGATACCACAGCGTCCACATCATCAGCGCGCCGTAGATGCCGTAGCCGACGAATGGCGCGACGATGAGCGCGCGCTCGACCGGCCAATGCCAGGTGATCCACGCGCGCAGCAGGTTCTCGGCGACGAGGCCCGTGCCCCAGACGAGCGTCATCAGCCGCATCGACGACACGAACGCCGGCCGTTGCGCCCATAGCTCGTCGATTCGCGCGGCGCCGTCGTGCGCCTCGCGCGCGACCGTCGCCCGCGTGAGATGGAACACGAGCGGCTTGTGCAGCGCGAGCGACACGAGGAACGCGACGCCGACCGCACCGGAGGCGAGCGATTCGCGCATCAGCAGCATGCGCGGGCTGCCGCCCGCGAGCGCGGCGGCGATCGACAGCGCGATGCCGAGCAGCACGAGCGCGGACAGCGCGTCGACCCGCCTGAAGCGCGCGAGCTCGATCCCACTCCAGACGAGCGGCGGCACGGCCGACGCGATCAGGCCGCCCGTCTCGCCCCAATACGGCACGGCGGCGCGATACGCGGCCCAGGGCAGCAGCAGGTTCACCGTCAATTCGGCGAGAAGACCGGGGCGTATTTTCATGGCGGCGACGTGGTTCGTTGGATTGACCGCGGCGCGGTCGGCGCGCGGATCGCATTCGTTTGATTGCACGCACCCATCATGCCGGATTTTGTGGGCTTCGAGCGAAACGTTCGTCCGGCGCGCCGGCGTCCGGCAGGCGTTTGGCACGGGCCGCTACGCGGGCTTGCCCGATGCCCGGCGCGCGAAGAAATCGAGCGCGTGCTGGCGCGTCGTCATCGGCGCGAGGCTCGCGGCCGGATCGAGCCCGTCGCGCCGCGACGTGCCTGTCACGAGGCTCTTTTGCAGATCGTTGAGGGGTGCGGTGGGCGGCGGATGAACGAAGTCCATGGCCGGCGCGATGATCGCCGGCAGATCGGTGCGCGGCGTGTCGCGCGTGAAGAGTTGCGCGAGCGTCGGCGCGTTCGCGATTCGCGCGCTCTTCAGCATCTTGTCGGGCGGGATGCCGAGCCAGTCGCGCAGCGTCGCGAGGATCGACGTGTGGTCGTACGGGACGGCGGTCGGCGAGCGGAACACGGTGCCCGCTTCGATGTACGGCGACACGACGACGGCCGGCACGCGCACGCCGAAGCGATGAAAGCCGAATGTCTCGTCGCCGGGGTTGCTCGCGTCGTCGGGCGGCGTCGCGTTCGCGGGCGGCAGGACATGATCGAAGCAGCCGCCGTGCTCGTCGTAGGTCACGACGAGCAGCGTGCGGGGCCAGCCGGGCGACGTGCTGACCGCCGTCCAGATGTCGTGCAGGAACGTGTCGCCCGCGCGCACGTCGTGCGGCGGATGCTGGTCGTTCGGCTCGAACAGGAAGCTCGGCTCGATGAACGCGTATTGCGGCAGCGCGTCGTGCCGGCACGCGGCGACGAAGTCCACGAAATGCTTGAAATGATCGGCCATCGTGTCGGCCCACAGCGTCGGAAACATCGTGTGCGTCAGCGACGGCGTGACGATCGTGTCGCTGTACACCGCCCAGCTCGCGCCGATCGACGTCAGCACGTCGAAGATCGTCGGCACGTTCCATGCGAGCGGATCGGGCATCGCGCCGTTGTTCACGTGTCCGTTCGACGTGCCCGCGTGCGCGAACGCGCGGTTCGGCCAGGTCTGGCTCGGCACCGACGCGAACCACGCGTCGGACACCGCGTACGCGCGCGCGAGCGCCGTCAGCGTCGGCAACTGCACGATGCTGTGGCATTGCATCACGTGGCTCGGATCGGTCGTCTGCGTCGTTTCGTAATTGACGACGAAGCCCTGCATCGGCGGCCACGGCGCGTTCGCGTCGCTCGGGCCGAGGATCTGGCTCGTCACGTTGACGAAGGTCTCCTGCGGATCGGGGATCACGCTGTTCGCGGCTTCCCGCGTGACGGGGATCGTCTTGCCGGCCGTAGACGGATTCGCCATCTCGGGCTTCAGGCCGTCGAACTGCGGCGAGCTGCGCGGGGGCAGCACGTGCGCGGGTTGCGAGCCGGGCGGATAGAGCCAGCCGAGCATTGTGTCGAACGAGCGGTTCTCGAACATCACGACGACGACGTGCCCGATATTTTCCAGGATCTTCGCCACGATCTTCTCCTTCTTACGCGCAAACGGCGTCGCGGAGCATCCTGCCGGACGCGCGCGACGGGTCCCGTGCGCCGCGCGGCGGCCGACGTTCGAGCGTCGATCCGGGGCGGCGCGTGTCGTGCCGCTTGTGGTGCTTCCGAGCGGAAATATGGATTAGGTATATCCGATATTTCGGGAAAAACAAGGCGCGATGACGCCGCCCACGACCGCCGCGATCGCAGTGACGATCACGACGAGGTCGGCGCCGCTCGCAAACGAGCGGACGTCGCGCGGTTCCCGGCTGAAGTCGGTCGTCATGCTGCAGCGGGGGCGCGGCGCGCCTACCGGCGCTCGCGCCGCAGCCGCGCGAGCGCCTGCCACGCGCAGCCGGCCGTCGTGCCCGCGATGCCGAGCATCACGACGAGCACGCCGAGCCCGAAGCCGGGCGGCATCTCGCCGGAGCCGGGCGGGTATGGCTTCGCGAGCAGCGCGCACGCGGTGCCCGCGACGATCAGCGCGGCGCACGCGAGCCAGTACCCGCGCCCGCGCGCTTGCCTGAACGCGGAGTACAGCGCCCAGCCGAGGCCGAACAGATACGGCGCCGCCAGCGTGCCGAGTCCGAACCATTCGGCGAAAGGCGTCGTGCCGGCGGCGGCGAGCGTGGCGGGGGCGGTCATCGAATCGGCACCTCTTCGTGTCGGAAAAGTCGGAAACGGCCGGCTATCTTAACGATTCGCATCGAACGCGCACAGGTTGCGCACGTTGCCTTTGTCAGAATCGGGGCGACGCCAGCGGAATCCGCGCGGTCTGTCTAGAATCGACGCTTTGCGACCCACGAGGATCTGCACGATGAAATCGGTTTTCGACGCCCCCGCATCCGCGGCATCCGCCGCAACGGACGACACCGCGCTCGCCGAGCGGCTCGATCGCGTGCTCGAGACGGCGCTGGCCGAGCGGCGCGTCGTCGGCGCGGTCGCGCTCGTCGCGCGGCACGGCGAAGTGGTCTACCGGCGCGCGCACGGCTTCGCGGAGCGCGAAACGCAGCGGCCGATGCGCGAGGACACGCTGTTCCGCCTGTCGTCGATCACGAAGCCGATCGTGGCCGCCGCCGTGCTGCGCCTCGTCGCCGACGGCCGGATCGCGCTCGACGCGCCGATCACGCGGTGGCTGCCCGCGTTCGCGCCGAAGCTGTCCGACGGCCGCGCACCCGCGCTCACCGTGCATCAATTGCTGACGCACACGGCGGGGTTGAGCTACGGGCTGCTCGAAGAACCGGGCTCGATCTACCACACGCTCGGCATCTCGGACGGAATCGATCGCGTCGACTTCGATCTCGCGGAGAACCTGCGGCGCATCGCGGCCGCGCCGCTCGCATTCGAGCCCGGCGGCGCGTGGCGCTATTCGCTCTCGCTCGACGTGCTCGGCGCGGCGATCGAGCGCGTGACGGGGCTCGCGCTGCCCGACGCGGTCGCGCAGCTCGTCACGTCGCCGCTCGGGATGCGCGACACGGGCTTCGTCGCATCCGATCCCGCGCGCTTCGCGGTCGCTTACGCGAACGCCGTGCCGGAACCCGCGAGAATCATCGACAACCTCGACGTGCCGCTGCCCGAAGGGCATGGGGTCGCGGTGCGCTTCGCGCCGTCGCGCGCGTTCGACGCGTCGGCGTTTCCATCGGGCGGCGCGGGGATGTACGGCAGCGCGGACGACGTGCTGCGCATGCTCGAGACGATTCGCACGGGCGGCGACGGATTCTTGCCGGCGGCGCTCGTCGCGGCAATGCGCACCGATCACACCGGGCCCGCCGCCGAGACGCGCGGGCCCGGCTGGGGCTTCGGCTATGGCGGCGCGGTGCTGTCCGATCCGGCGCTCGCGCAGTCGCCGCAAAGCGCGGGCACGATGCAATGGGGCGGCGTCTACGGGCATTCGTGGTTCGTCGACGCGGCGCGCGGCCTGACCGTGCTGCTGATGACGAACACCGCGTATGAAGGGATGTCGGGGCCGTTGACGGTCGAGGTGCGCGACGCGGTCTATCGCGTGTAATCACATGTCATCGGCGGGCCGGCGCGGCGTTTGCGCGGCGTGACGAAAGGCGGTGCGCGGCGTCGCGCCGGTCGATGCGCGAAGGTGCGGCGTCGGGCGCGCCGCGTCGCGATTCGGCGCGGCGCATCCGCATCGTCCGCATCGTCCGCATCGTCTGCATCGTCTGCAGCGGACGACAGCGGACGACAGCGGACGACAGCGGTCTGCGCCGCGCACGCGCCGGCCGCTAGCCCTGCCCATCCGGCCCCGCATGCTCGGGCGCGCGGTTCAGCAGATGCGTGCGCGTATCCGCCGCGAGCGACACGTAGCGCTCGTACTGCCGCAGCACGTCGGCGATGATCTCGTCGCCGCGCAGATACTCGATGTCGTAGCCGAGCCGCCCGTCCGCGAAGAACGTCAGCACTTCGTACACGTGCTCGCGCTGCGCCTCGGGCTCGGCCGCCTCGCGGATCCGGAACGCGGGCGCGGACTTGCGCGACACCCGCGCGCCGTACACGAAGTCGCGCTGCGCGGGCGCGGGCACCGTGAGGCGCACCGCGTCGTCGTCGTCGCGCGCGACGTGCGCGTCGACGCCGCCCGCCTTCAATTCGCCCGCGACCTTGCGCAGCGCGGGCTCGACCGTCTCCGCGACGAACTGCCGGGCCTCGGTGTCGGTCGTCTGCCGCAGGATCTGCGACAGACGGTGACGCCAGTGCTGGCCGGTCCAGAAACTCGTCGCGGGCGCCATGTCCTGCGAGTAGTGCGCGTGGTCGGCCTTCAGGCCGCGCCAGAGCCCGTAGCAGAGCGCGAGCATCACGAGCGCGACGGGCAGCGCGGCGACGAGCGTCAGCGCCTGCAGCGCCTTCAGCCCGCCTGCGACGAGCAGCACCGACGCCGTCACGCCGAGCACGGCCGCCCAGAAGAGCCGCTGCCAGACGGGCGAATGCGCGGCGCCGCGCGTCGCGATCGCGTCGATCACGAACGCGCCCGAATCGGCCGACGTCACGAAGAACACCGCGATCAGCACGATCGCCGCGAGCGACAGCAGTTGCGTGAGCGGCAGGTAATCGAAGAAGCGGAACAGCAGCGCGTCGACGTTGGTCGCGGTCTGCGTGAGCGCGCCCGCGGCCGCGTGCGTGTCGATCCAGATCGCGCTGTTGCCGAACGCGGTCATCCAGACGAGATTGAACGCGGTCGGCACGAGCAGCACGCCGATCACGAACTGGCGGATCGTGCGGCCGCGCGAGATGCGCGCGATGAACATCCCGACGAACGGCGACCACGACACCCACCACGCCCAGTAGAGCAGCGTCCAGCCGCCGAACCAGCCTTTCTCGTTCGGCGTTTCGTACGCGTACGTGCGAAACGACAGCGACACGAGCTTCGACAGATATTCGCCGATGTTGTCGCCCATCGCGCGCAGCAGGAACGACGTCGGCCCCGCGATGACGACGAACGCAAGCAGCGCGAACGCGAGCATCAGGTTTAGCTCGGACAGCCGGCGCACGCCCTTGTCGAGCCCGCTCGCGGCGGAGAGTCCGGCCAGCGTGACGACGACCGCGACGAGGCCGACGCGGAACATATCGCTGTCGGTATCCCAGCCGGCGACCGTATGCAGGCCCGCGCTCAGCTGCAGCACGCCGTAGCCGAGCGTCACCGCGATCCCGGCGACCGTGCCGACGAGCGCGAACGCGTCGACCGTGTGGCCGATCCAGCCGTTCACGCCTTCGCGCAGCACCGGATAGAGGCCCGAGCGCAGCGTGAGCGGCAGGTTGTAGCGAAAGCCGAAGTACGCGAGCACGAGACCCATCACGCCGTAGGTCGCCCACGCGTGCAGCCCCCAGTGGAAGAACGACATCAGCATCGCCTCCTGCGCGGCGGCGGGCGTGCCGCCTGCGGCCGTCGGCGGCAACAGGTAGTGCTGGATCGGCTCGCCGACGCCGAAGTACATGAGGCCGATGCCCATGCCGGCCGCGAACAGCATCGCGGTCCACGACACGAAGCTGAATTCGGGCTCGGCGTCGTCGGGGCCGAGCTTGATGTTGCCGAAGCGGCTTGCCGCGATCAGCACGAGGAAGATCAGGAAGGTCGTGATCGCGAGTACGTAGAACCAGTCGAAACGCTCGATGATCCATTGCTGGCCGGCGCCGAAGAGCACGCCCGCTTCGTTTGGCCGCAGCGCGCAGACGGCGAGGAGCGCGCCGATCACGGCGAGTGACGGCACGACGACTTGCGGCTTGAGCGTCGTGCGCGGCGTAGGTCGGGATGAGGGCATGGGGTGGGTTTCCGGAAAAACGGGCGTCGCGGGGTGTGCGCGTCAGCCGAGGCCGGTGCCGGGACGGCGCGGACGGTCCGGCTGCGGCAACGCGCGCGCGAAGCGCAGGGTGGAGGGGCGGGAGCAGCGAGGATGCAGGCTGAAACTGACAGATTGTAAGCTATTCGGCGAAGCTGCCCGGAAAAGCGGGGCGGATTGCCTCGTGCGCACTATCTGGCGCGGGTTTCCGGCGATCGTCCGGAGACAGTGCAAACCCCGATGAAAATTTATTTTTTTCGTTTCGCCAATTGTGTAAATTTACTTTCATCGACATCCGCCGCACCGTATCCGCCGCATGCCCAGTTCCAGTCCGACCGCCACGCCGCTCGACGCCGAACCGTCGATCTCCGCGCGCCTCGCCGCCGCGCTGCCGTCGCTTACGCCGATTCATCGGCGGATGGGCGAGTACGTGCTCGCCCATCCGTTCCGCGCGGCGACGATGCGCATCGACGAGCTCGCGAACGCGGTCGATGCGTCGATCGCGACCGCGAACCGCTTCGCGCGCGCACTCGGCTTCGACGGCTATCCGGCGCTGCGCGCGGCGCTCGTGCGCGGCTTCGAGGCGACGCTCGCGCCCGTCGAGCGGCTGCGCTCCGCGCAGGAGCGCGAAGCGGGCGCGCGCGGCGGCGAACTGATCGATGCGAGCTTCGAGCAAGCGGTCGCGAACCTCGAACGCACGCGCGCGCGGCTCGATCGCGCGAACGTCGAGGCGGCCGTCGATTCGCTGCTCGCCGCGCGCCGGATCTTCATCGTCGGAATGGGCGCGAGCGCGTTTCTCGCCGGATTGATGGAGCACGGGCTGTCCGTGTACCGCGACAACGTGCAGTCGCTCGCGCTGCTCGGCGGCCCGACCGACGCCGCGCGACGCCTGTTCAGCGCGCGCGACGACGATCTCGTCGTCGCGATCGCGTTTCCGCGCTACGTGTACGACACGATCGAGCTCACACGCCGCGCGGTCGAGCGGGGCGCGCCGGTGCTCGCGATCACCGACGGGCCGGAGTCGCCGATCGCGTCGTTCGCGATGCGCGCGCTCTACGTGAATGCCGAGCGGCGGCTCGCGGCGACATCCGAGGCCGCGGTGCTCGCGCTCGTCGAAGCGCTGATCGACGCGGTCGCGCATCGCTCGCAGCGCTCGGCGCGCGCCGCCGCCGAAGTAACCGAATTCATGCTGCCGTGGCTCGAAGCGCGCGGCGCGACCGCCGCGCCGCTTCGCCCGCCGCGCCGTTCCAGGAAAACCGACTGATGACTTCACCCGCAATCGTTGCGATTCACGGCGGCGCAGGCACGATCCTGCGCAACGCGATGACGGCCGACGCCGAAGCGCAGTACCGCGCCGAACTGAACGCGATCCTCGCCGCCGCGCAGGCCGTGCTCGCCGACGGCGGCAGCGCGCTCGACGCGGTCAGCGTGGCGGTGCGAATGCTCGAGGACTGCCCGCTCTTCAACGCGGGGCGCGGCGCCGTCTACACGGCCGACGGCACGCACGAGCTCGACGCCGCGATCATGGACGGCGCGACGCTGAAGGCGGGCGCGATCTGCTGCGCGACGCGCGTGCGCAACCCGGTGCTCGCCGCGCGGCGCGTGCTCGAGGCGAGCGAGCACGTGATGTTCGCGGGCGCGGGCGCCGACGCGTTCGCGGCCGCGCAGGGGCTCGACCTCGCCGAGCCGGGCTACTTCGACACCGAGTTCCGCCGCGCGCAGTGGCTGAAGGCGCGACAGTCGTCGGGCGTGCTGCTCGACCACGACGCGGCGACGCTCGCGTTCGGCAACGGCAACGGCGCCGCGTTCGCGCCGCAGCCGCTCGATCCGGACCGCAAGCACGGCACGGTCGGCGCGGTCGCGCGCGATCTGCGCGGCCATCTCGCCGCGGCCACGTCGACGGGCGGGATCACGAACAAGCAGCCGGGGCGCGTCGGCGACACGCCGATCATCGGCGCGGGCTGCTACGCGAACGATGCGACGTGCGCGGTGTCGTCGACGGGCACGGGCGAGATGTTCATCCGGCTCGCGTCCGCGTACGACGTGTCCGCGCAGATCGAATACCGCGGCGCGACGCTCGCATCGGCCGCGTACGACGTCGTGATGAACAAGCTGCCGCGGATCGCCGGCCGCGGCGGGATCATCGCGATCGATGCGCGCGGCAATCTCGCGATGCCGTTCAATACCGAAGGGATGTATCGCGGCTACGCGCGCGTCGGCGAGACGCCCGTGACCGCGATCTACCGCGAAGAGGCGGCGTGACGGCGCGGCCGTCCGATCGCAGAAACAGGAGAGCCAGATGAGCGCGAGCCGATCCGCCCCGAGCCTGCCCGAGCAGCGCGTGCTCGAAGTCGACGGGCTGTCCGTCACGTTCCGCCGCGAGGGCGCCGCGTTCGACGCGGTGCGCGGGCTGTCGTTCCACGTCGATCGTGGCGAGACGCTCGCGATCGTCGGCGAATCGGGCTCCGGCAAGTCGGTGACGTCGCTCGCGCTGATGCGCCTCGTCGAGCACGGCGGCGGCGCGATCGCGGGCGGCAGGATCGTGCTGCGCCGGCGCAATGGCGCGGCGCTCGATCTCGTGCGCGCGTCGCCGTCGACGCTGCGCACGGTTCGCGGTGCGGACGTCGCGATGATCTTCCAGGAGCCGATGACGTCGCTCAATCCGGTCTTCACGGTCGGCGACCAGATCAGCGAGGCGATCGCGCTGCATCAGAACAAGCGCGCGAGCGAAGCGCGCGCGGAGGCGCTGCGTCTTCTCGACCTCGTGCGGATTCCGCAGGCGCGCCGCGTGTTTGCGCGTCATCCGCATCAGTTGTCGGGCGGAATGCGGCAGCGCGTGATGATCGCGATGGCGCTGTCGTGTCGGCCCGCGCTGCTGATCGCCGACGAGCCGACGACCGCGCTCGACGTGACGATCCAGGCGCAGATCCTCCAGTTGATCCGCGGGCTGCAGGACGAAATGGACATGGGCGTGATCTTCATCACGCACGACATGGGCGTCGTCGCGGAAGTCGCCGATCGCGTGCTCGTCATGTATCGCGGCGAGAAGGTCGAGGAGGGCGTGTCCGATGCGATCTTCGCCGCGCCGTCCCATCCGTATACGAAGGCGCTGCTCGCGGCGGTGCCGCGGCTCGGGTCGATGCAGGGCACCGACGTGCCGGCGAAGTTCCCGCTGCTGCGCTTCGATCCGGTGGCGGGCGACGCGGTCCTGGTCGCGAGCCGTGACGCCGCGCCCACGACGCCCGCGGCGCCCGACGCGACGCTTGCTCCGGTCGCCCCGCCGGCGTCGGCGGCGCTCGCCGCGCCGCCTTCCGCGCAAGCGGCGGTCGACCCTTCGTCCGCGCCGCTCTTGCGCGTGCGCGACCTCGTCACGCGCTTTCCGATCAAGAGCGGCGCGTTCAGCCGCGTGTCGCAATGCGTGCATGCGGTCGAGCGCGTGAGCTTCGATCTGCGCGCGGGCGAGACGCTCGCGCTCGTCGGCGAGTCGGGCTGCGGCAAGTCGACGACGGGCCGCTCGCTGCTGCGCCTCGTCGACAGCCTGAGCGGCTCGATCGAATTCGAAGGCCGCGAGATCCGCGCGCTGAAGGGCCGCGAGTTGCAGGCGCTGCGCCGAAACATCCAGTTCATCTTCCAGGATCCGTTCGCGTCGCTGAACCCGCGCTTGACGGTCGGTTTCTCGATCATGGAGCCGCTGCTCGTGCACGGCGTCGCGAGCGGCAAGGCGGCGCAGGCGCGCGTCGACTGGCTGCTCGATCGCGTCGGCCTGCCCGCCGACGCCGCGCGCCGCTATCCGCACGAGTTCTCCGGCGGCCAGCGGCAGCGGATCGCGATCGCGCGCGCGCTCGCGCTGAATCCGAAGGTCGTGATCGCCGACGAGTCGGTGTCGGCGCTCGACGTGTCGGTGCAGGCGCAGATCGTCAACCTGATGCTCGACCTGCAGCGCGAGCTCGGCGTCGCGTATCTGTTCATCTCGCACGACATGGCGGTCGTCGAGCGGATCAGCCATCGCGTCGCGGTGATGTACCTCGGCCAGATCGTCGAGATCGGCCCGCGCCGCGCGGTGTTCGAGACGCCGCGCCATCCGTACACGAAGAAGCTGATGAGCGCGGTGCCGATCGCCGATCCCGCGCGCCGCCACGCGCAGCGCACGCTGCCCGCCGACGATCTGCCGAGCCCGATCCGCGCGATTGGCGACGAGCCTGTCGTCGCGCCGCTCGTCGCGGTTGGGCCGGGGCACTTCGTCGCCGAGCATCGGGTTGGCGGCGCGTATTGAAGCTTGCACACACACACACACGCGAAGCGCTGACGGCGCGGCGCGACGGTCACGCAAACGCAACACGCAGGCAGCATCGAATCACGAAGGGAAGCAAGGAAGACCGCAGGAAGCCCGTCACGCAGGATTCCGGAACATCAGGATTCCGGATTCGCGGAACGCACGGCAGCAGGACCACACGATCCCAGATCCACGCACTACCGAAGCATCGCAAAGGAGCCCACACATGACTACGCCGCATTCGTTCTTGCCGTTCTCGCCGCGCGCGCTGATCGCCGCTTGCGCAGGCGTCATCGCGATGTCGTCCGCCTCGCTCGCGTTCGCCGAGCGGACCGCGGTGATGGCCGTCGATTCGACGTTCACGACGCTCGACCCGTACGATTCGAACGACACGCTGTCGCAGGCGGTGTCGAAGTCGTTCTATCAGGGCCTGTTCGGCTTCGACAAGGACATGAAGCTCGTGAACGTGCTCGCGACCGGCTACGACGCGAGTCCCGACGCGAAGGTCTACACGATCAAGCTGCGCCAGGGCGTGAAGTTCCAGGACGGCACGGATTTCACCGCGGCCGCGGTGAAGGCGAACTTCGACCGCGTGACCGACCCGGCGAACAAGCTCAAGCGCTACAACCTGTTCCGCCGGATCGCGAAGACCGAGGTCGTCGATCCGTACACGGTGAAGGTCACGCTGACCGAGCCGTTCTCGGCGTTCGTCAACGTGCTCGCGCACCCGTCCGCCGTGATGATCTCGCCCACCGCGCTGAAGAAATACGGGCGCGACATCGCGCTGCATCCGGTCGGCACCGGTCCGTTCGAGTTCGTCGAATGGAAGCAGACCGACGACCTGAAGGTAAAGAAGTTCGCCGGCTACTGGAAGCCGGGCTATCCGAAGATCGACGCGATCGACTGGAAGCCCGTCGTCGACAACAACACGCGCGCCGCGCTGGTGAAGACAGGCGAGGCCGACTTCGCGTTTCGCATCCCGTTTGAGCAGACGGCCGACCTGAAGGCGAACGCGAAGGTCGACGTGATCGAGCGCGCGTCGATCATCCAGCGCTACGTCAGCCTGAACGTGATGCAGAAGCCGTTCGATAACCCGAAGGTCCGCCAGGCGCTCAACTACGCGGTCAACAAGGACGCGCTCGCGAAGGTCGCGTTCGCCGGCAACGCGACGCCCGCGACGGGCATCGTGCCGCAGGGCGTCGACTACGCGGTGAAGCTCGGCCCGTGGCCGTACGACCCGGCGAAGGCGCGCGCGCTCCTGAAGGAGGCGGGCTATCCGAACGGCTTCGAGACGACGCTCTGGTCCGCGTACAACAACTCGACGTCGCAAAAGGCGATCCAGTTCGTCCAGCAGCAGCTCGCGCAAGTGGGCGTGAAGGCGCAGGTGCAGGCGCTCGAGGCGGGCGAGCGGGTGGCGAAGGTCGAGAGCGCGCAGGACCCGGCGAAGGCGCCCGTGCGGATGTACTACATCGGCTGGTCCGCGTCGACGGGCGAGTCGGACTGGGCGATCACGCCGCTGCTGGCTTCTTCGTCGTTTCCGCCGAAGCTCGTGAACACCGCGTACTACAAGAACGACGCGGTCGACGCCGATCTCGCGAAGGCGCTCGCGACGACCGATCGCGCGAAGAAGGCCGAGCTGTACGCGGACGCGCAAAAACGCATCTGGTCCGACGCGCCGTGGATTCCGCTCGTGCAGGAAAAGATCGTCTACGCGCGCAGCAAGCGTCTGCAGGGCGCGTACGTGATGCCGGACGGCTCGTTCAATTTCGACGAGATCGCGATCAAGTGACGCGAAACGGCCCGAACGATCCGAACGATCCGGTCGCTTCGGGCATACGCGGCGCGCGGTCCGACCGCGCGCCGCATCGAGGTGCAAGCGCATGCTGAATTTTCTGGTCAAACGATTGTTCGGGCTCCTGCCGACGCTCGTGAGCGTCGCGGTGCTCGTGTTCCTGTTCGTCCACCTGCTGCCGGGCGATCCCGCGCGGCTCGCGGCCGGGCCCGAGGCCGACGACGCGACGGTCGCGCTCGTGCGCGCCGATCTCGGCCTCGACAAGCCGCTGCCGGCGCAGTTCGCGAACTTCTTCGTGCGGATCGCGCATTTCGATTTCGGCACGTCGACACGCAGCAAGCGGCCTGTTTCGACCGAGATCGGCGAGCGCTTCATGCCGACGCTGTCGCTGACCCTCGTCAGCATGGTCTGGGCGACGCTCTTCGGGATGGCGATCGGCATCGCGTCGGCGGTGTGGCGCAACCGCTGGCCGGACCGCATCGGGATGACGCTCGCGGTGTCGGGCATCTCGTTTCCGGCGTTCGCGCTCGGGATGCTGCTGATGGAAGTATTCTCGGTGAAGCTCGGCTGGCTGCCCGTCGTGCCGGACGGCTCGTGGCGGAGCTACGTGCTGCCGTCGCTGACGCTCGGCGCGGCCGTGGCGGCGGTGATGGCGCGCTTCACGCGCGCGTCGTTCGTCGAAGTGCTGCACGAGGATTTCGTGCGCACCGCGCGCGCGAAAGGCGTGCGCGAGCCGATGGTCGTGCTGAAGCACTGCCTGCGCAACGCGATGATTCCGGTCGTCACGATGATGGGGCTGCAGTTCGGTTTCCTGCTCGGCGGGTCGATCGTCGTCGAGGCGGTGTTCAACTGGCCGGGGCTCGGGCGCCTCCTCGTCGATGCGGTGACGATGCGCGACTACCCGGTGATCCAGGCGATCGTGCTGCTGTTCTCGCTCGAGTTCATCCTGATCAATCTGACCGTCGACGTGCTGTACGCGGTCATCAACCCGACGATCCGTTTCAAGTGAGGCGCGCATGAACGCGACTGTTTCCACCTCCTCCGCCTCCGCCACGGCCGCCGCGTCGACCGCGATCCGCACGCCGTGGAGCGAGTTCTGGCGCAAGTTCAAGAAGCAGCACGTCGCGCTCGCGGCGGGCGCGTTCGTGCTGCTGCTCGTCGTCGTCGCGATCGTCGGCCCGCATGTCGTGCCGTACGATCCGGAGAACTATTTCGACTACGACGCCCTGAACGCGGGGCCGTCGGCCGCGCACTGGTTCGGCGTCGATTCGCTCGGACGCGACATCTTCAGCCGGATCGCCGCGGGCGCGCGGATCTCGCTCGCCGCGGGCTTCCTGTCGGTCGCGCTCGGCGCCGTGATCGGCACGTTCTTCGGCCTGCTCGCCGGCTACTACGAAGGCTGGTGGGACCGCGCGACGATGCGCGTCGCCGACGTGCTGTTCGCGTTTCCGGGAATCCTGCTCGCGATCGGCGTCGTCGCGATCCTCGGCAACGGGATGATCAACGTGATCTGCGCGGTGGCCGTGTTCAGCGTGCCCGCGTTCGCGCGGCTCGTGCGCGGCAACACGCTCGCGCTCAAGCAGATGACCTACGTCGAGGCCGCGCGCAGCATCGGCGCGTCCGATCGCACGATCATCATGCGGCACATCCTGCCGGGCACGGTGTCGTCGATCGTCGTCTACTTCACGATGCGGATCGGCACGTCGATCATCACGGCGGCGAGCCTGTCGTTCCTCGGCCTCGGCGCGCAGCCGCCGACGCCCGAGTGGGGCGCGATGCTCAACGAGGCGCGCGCCGACATGGTCAACGCGCCGCACGTCGCGCTGATGCCGAGCATCGCGATCTTCCTGACCGTGCTCGCATTCAACCTGCTCGGCGACGGGCTGCGCGACGCGCTCGATCCGAAGCTGGAGCGGCAGTGATGGGCGCGTCTTCCGAACGCGCGCCGGCCGCGGCGGCGCCGCATGTCGGTGCGCTGCCTGCCGGGCCGCTCGGCAGCCTCGCCGACGTCGCGGGCGTGACGGTCGGCCATGCGACGCTCGACGCGCACGGCGTGCAGACCGGCGTGACCGTCGTGCGGCCGCACGGGGGCGACGTCTATCGCGACAAGGCGCCCGCCGCCGCCGCCGTGATCAACGGCTTCGGCAAGAGCATCGGGCTCGTGCAGGTCGACGAGCTCGGCGTGCTCGAGACGCCGCTCGCGCTGACGAACACATTCGGCGTCGCCGCGGTCGCGCACGCGCAGATCCGTGCGGCGATCGATGCGAATCCGCGGATCGGCCGCGCATGGCCGACCGTCAATCCGCTCGTGTTCGAGTGCAACGACGGCTATCTGAACGATCTTCACGCGTTCGCAGTGACGCCCGCGCATTACGCGCAGGCGCTCGCCGATGCGCGGCCCGCGTTCGCGCGCGGCGCGGTGGGCGCGGGACGCGGAATGTCGTGCTTCGACCTGAAAGGCGGGATCGGCTCGGCGTCGCGCGTCGTGCGCGCGGCGGGCGACGCGTGGACGGTCGGCGCGCTCGTGCTCGCGAATTTCGGACGCCTGCCGATGCTGACGATCGCGGGCGTGCCGGTCGGCCGGATGATCGCCGGGCGGGATGCGGGCGGCTCAGGCAAGACGGGCCGTTCGGGCGATCCGGATGGCGCGGGCGGCGGGATCGCGCCGCGCGGCGTGCCGGACGCCGCCGCTTCGCATCCGGACGCGCCGCCGCCCGAGCAAGGCTCGATCATCATGCTCGTCGCGACCGACGCGCCGCTGTCGTCGCGGCAGCTGAAGCGCGTCGCGCTGCGCGCGGCCGCGGGCCTGGCGCGCACGGGCTCGGTGTACGGCCACGGCAGCGGCGACATCGCGCTCGCGTTCTCGACCGCATACACGGTGCCGCACGACGCCGAGCGCGTCGCGCTGCCGGCGCTCGTCGCCGATGCGGCGCTCGATCCGCTGTTCGCCGCCGCGGCCGACAGCGTCGAGCAGGCGATCGTCGATGCGCTGTGGCAGGCGACGAGCGCCGTGGGCCGCGACGGCCACGCGCGCCGCGCGCTGCGCGACGCGGCGCCGGAACTCGAACGATGGCTGCGCGAATCGCGCGCGGGAGACTGATGAAAGTCCTGATTTCGACCGATATCGAAGGGATTGCGGGCGTCGTGAACGCCGAGCAGACGCGCGCGGGCAATCCCGAATACGAACGCGCGCGCCGCTGGATGACGGCTGAGGCGAACGCGGCCGCCGAAGGCGCGTTCGCGGGCGGCGCGACGCGCGTGTGGGTCAACGATTCGCACGGCGGCTTTCGCAACCTGCTGCCGGACGGCCTTGACGCCCGCGCGCGCGTCGTGCTCGGCAAGCCGCGCACGCTCGGGATGATGGCGGGCCTCGAAGGCGGGCCGGATCTCGTGTTCATGATCGGCTATCACGCGAAGGCGCAGACGCGCGGCCTGCTCGCGCACACGATCAACAGCTTCGCGTTCGCGCGCGTGCTGCTCGACGGACGTGAAATCGGCGAAGCGGGGCTCTATGGCGCGCTCGCGCACGAGTACGGCGCGCACGTCGTGCTGCTGTCCGGCGACGACGTATTCGTCGACGAGACGCGGCCGCTGTTTCCGGCGGCGCGCTTCGTGACCGTGAAGGAGGCGACGGGGTTCGCGAGCGGCGCGTCGATGACGCCCGCCGCCGCGTGCGCGGCGCTCGGCGTCGCGGCGCGGCAGGCGGTCGAGCACGCGCGCGAGGCCGCGCACATGGCGCGTCCGCGCGCACCGCGCGCGGCGATCTGCGCGTTGCAGGCGCAGACCGTCGCGGCCGCCGATCTGTTTTGCCAATGGCCGTCGCTCGAACGCGTCGACGCGGTCACGCTGCGGTTCTCCGCGCCGTCGATCGAGCACGTCGTGCGGACGTTGAACTGTCTGTCGGCGATGTCGTTCATGCTGCGTTGAGCGGCGCGTTCCGCGCATGCCGGGCGCCGGGCGTGCGGCGCGTCGCAGTGCGGCGCGCGGCGACGAAACGCGAACGACCTGTCGCTAGCGCCCGAGCGGCGACGCGCTCGCTCGCTCGAATTCCGCGTGAACCGACGCATAGATGCCGAGCAGTTCGTCCACGTCGAGCGCCCGCTCGCGATGCATCGACTGCGTGCGCACTTCGTCGAGGCATGCGCCCAATTCCGCGTCCGCCGCGCGAATGCCCTGTTGCTCGAGCACATGCGCGATCGAAGCGCGGCCGGAATGCTTGCCGATGACGATCCGCCGCTCGCCGCCGACGATTTCCGGCGGAAACGGCTCGAACGCGCTGCTGTTGCGCAGCGTGCCGTTCGCGTGGATGCCGGACTCGTGCGCGAACACGTTGCCGCCGACGACCGGCTGCCACGGCGGGCAAGGCACGTGCGACGCTTCGCTGACGAGCCGGCTGAGCGCGATGAGCTTCGTCGTGTCGATGCCGAGGTCCGCGTGGTAGAGCCGCTGCAGCGCCATCGCCGTTTGCGCGAGATCGGGCATGCCCGCGCGCTCGCCGATGCCGTTGACGGTGACGTGGAAGAACGTCGCGCCGGCGAGCAGCCCGGCGATCGTATTGGCGGTCGCGAATCCGAAATCGTTGTGCGCGTGGCATTGCACCGCGATGCCCGATGCGCGCTTCACGCGCGCGACGATGTCCCCGTACTGCTCGGGCGTGAGGATGCCTATCGTGTCGGACAGCCGGATGCGGTCCGCGCCTGCGTGCGCGACGTGCGCGGCATACGCTTCGACGAACGAAATGTCTGAGCGGCCGACGTCCTCCGCGCTGATCGACACGAACGCGCCGCGATCCTTCGCGAGCTTCACGAGATCGGCGGAGCTGTCGAGCAGCCATTGGCGGTCCTTCTTGACGCTGTCGTTCAGATGAATGGCCGACGTCGGCAAGCCGATGTGGATCGCCTCGAATCCGAGGTCGAGCGACTGCTCGACATCGTTGCGCACGCCGCGGTTCCAGCCGACGAGATGCGCTTCGTTCTTGCGTTCGAGCAGTTCGCGGATGGTGAGCAGCTCCTCGCCGCCCATCGCCGGAATGCCGATTTCGAGCCATCGGACGCCCGCGTCGACGAGCGCGCCGAAGATCGCTTTCTTGCGCGGCCTCGAAAACGCGATTCCGGGCGATTGCTCGCCGTCCCGCAGCGTCGTGTCTTCCAGGATGATTGCATGCATGGCGATGCTCCGTTGAGGTTGATTGGGATGCCGAACGCCGTCGCGCGCGCGGCCGCGCTCGCCGTCGTTCATGCGAGGTCCGTCTACTTCGTCAACGCGCCGGAAAAGCCGATCAGGACGGTGCCCGTCGTGATGATCGAGCAGCCCAGCACCTTCCTGGCCGAAGCCGGCTCGGACAGAAAGAAACGTCCGATCAGCGCCGCGAACACCACGCTCGTTTCCCGCAGCGACGACACGGGCCCCATCGCGCCTTGCTTCATCGCCCAGATGACGATGCCGTAGCCGAGCGCGGCCGACATGCCGCCGAAGCCCGCCTTGACCAGCTCCCGTTTGCGGCCGCCGAGCGTCAGGCGTCCTTCGAGCAGCCAGTAGGTCGGCAGCATCATCAGCGCGGTGAGCGCGAACATCCAGGCTGCGTAGCCGATGCTGTCGCCGGCCGCGCGCGCGCCGATGCCGTCCACGACGCTGTACGCGGCGATCGACGCGCCGGTGCCGAGCGCGTCGGGCAGCGCGCGCGTCCATGCATCGTCGCCGAGCGCGCGCCGGTCGAGGCCCACGGCGAAGATGCCGCCGGAGATCAGCAGCAGGCCGAGCAGCGTCGGCGCGCCGATGCGTTCGCCCGCGAACAGCGCTGCGCCCGTCGTGACGAGCACGGGCGACGTGCCGCGCGCGATCGGATAGGCGACGCTCAATTCGCCTCGCTGGTACGCGCGCACGAGCATCAGGTTGTACACGACGTGCAGCACGGCGGAAGCGACGATGTAGGCCCAGCTGTCGCTTGGCGGAATCGGCCGCAGCGGAACGAAGCACAGTGCGAAGAGGCCCATCGCGATGCACAGGACGGTCGACGACCAGAGGCGGCTTCCACTGCTGCGAATCAGCGCGTTCCAAGTCGCGTGCAGCAACGCGGCGAACAGGACGATCAGGATGACGGAGAAAGGCAAGGGAACTCCCGTGAGAGGTTGGCGAGCCGGCCGGGCGGCGCAACGCGGCCGGGTCGGATCGTTCAGGCGGGCTGCGTCTCGAGCCCCAGCTGCACGCGCGCCTCTTCGGCGGACGCGAGCTCGCCGCCGAGGCGCTCGACGATCCACTTCGCCCTGTCGACCAATTCGCCGTTGCCGGACGCGAGCTTGCCCTTGTCGATGTAGATCGTGTCCTCCATGCCGATCCGGACGTGTCCGCCGAGGATGAACGATTGCGCGAGCATCGCAAACGCGTGCCGGCCGATCGAGAACCCGGTCCATTCGACGCCGGGCGGCAGCAGCGACTTCGCGAAGACGAGCGCTTCCGGCGTCGCCGGCATGCCGTATTTGATGCCGACGATGAGGCTCGCGATCGCCGGATGCCTGAACGTGCCGTCGTCGAACAGATCGCGCGCGAGATGCAGGTTGCCGCTGTCGAAGAGCTCCAGCTCGGGAATCGCGCCCGTCTCGTAGATCGCGCGCGCGATGGTCCGGATGCTCGCCGGCGTATTGATGACGACGTCGCCGCCGAAGAACATCGTGTCCAGATCGACAGTCGCGATGTCGGGGCGCAGCGCGCCGAGATGCGCGACGCGCCGTTGCGGCGGCAGAAGGTTCGTGCGGGGGCCGGGGACGAGCGGGTCGGGCTCTCCCGGCTGAAAACGTCCGCCCGGCCCGGTCGTGATGTTGAGGATCAGCGCCGGGTTCCGCTCGCGAATGCGCTCGACGACCTCGCGGTAATGCCCGATGTCCATCGACGCCTTGCCCGTGTGCGGGTCGCGCACATGCAGATGGACGACCGCCGCGCCGGCGTCGGCCGCTTCGAGCGACGATTCCGCGATTTGCCGAGGCGTGATCGGCAAATTGGGATTTTGGTCCTGGCGGGTCTGGCTGCCCGTCACGGCGCAGGTCAGGATGGTTTTTCGCTTCGTCATGTGTTCGGTCCTCCGAAATGGGGCGGTCCTGCGCGCGCCGTCATTGCGGCGTCGCGCGGTTGATTCGATCGCGATAGAGGCGGGACATCCTGATGAACCGGTCCGCGCCCGGAATGGGAACGGGCTCGGCATGACGAGCCTTCAGCGTGTCCTTGAAGCGCGGCACGGAGAAGTCGGCGTCGCTCGACCATGCGTCGTCCGGAACGAACGTGTAGCACGCGCCGATCTGCAGCCACGTATGTCCGTCTCCGCCGCCCACGAGCGGCAATTCGAGCCGCGACGCGAGGCTGCGGTATCGATCCGATGCGCCGAGATCCTTGGCGGGCAGCTCGATCGCATCGAGGCGGCCGCCGACGGACGGCAACTCGTCGATCCACTTGTGATGGAAGTAGACATGGTGCGCGACGATCGCGTAAGGCTCGCCCGTGGCGTCGAGTGCGTCGAGCAGCGCAGGCAGGGCGTAGGCCCCTTTTTGAGGATCGAGTGCGCGCAGCGTCGACGGCGCCGCGTGAACGCCCGCGTCGCCGCCGCCGCGCAGCGACACCTCGGCGCCGGCGCTGACCGTGAGACCGCCGGGCAGGCGAAGCACGCCGGCGGAAAGCGGCGCGCCGGCGAGCACGTTGCGGTCGAACAGATCGGCGAGCAACGCGTGGTAATGCGTCGCGTCCAGGTGTTCGCAGATGCATACCGCGTCGAGTCCGTCGCGGTGCGCGGCGTCGAGCGTGAAGCGGATCTCGTCCCAATCCGGCGACGCGCTTTTGCTGGGAAGAAGATGAACGTGCGTATCGAATTTCATTCGATCATCCTTTAAAAAGAGTTATGCGAGAATGAATCAATCGAGCGTCGCGGCCAGTGCCGGCGAATGACCGTCGATGTCGAAGACGGGCTCCTTTATAACGAGGGCAACATGAAGAGAATCGCAGTCATTTACGGCACGTATCACGAAAGCGAAGCGGCGCAAATGCGCGACGCGGTGCTAGCCGAGGCGCTCGCGGCGGGGGCCGAGATCGTCTACGAGAAAGGCGTGCCGGGTTCCATGGAAAAGCCGCTTGCCACCAAGCGTGCGCTGATGGAAGAGAACGTCGATGCGGTCGTCGTTCTCGGCATCATCGAAAAGGGCGAAACTCAGCATGGGCTCGTGATGGCGCAGGCCGTGATCCGTTCTCTCGTCGATTTGCAGCTGGAATTCATGAAACCCGTCGGCGTCGGCATTCTCGGCCCCGACATTCAATCGCATCAGATTCCGCCTCGATTGCGCCTTTACGCGGCCAATGCGCTGAAGGCGGTCTGCGCGATGCTGTGAATCAACCGGGGCTCGGCCCTGGGATGAGTGACAGGACATCCCGGATCGGCAACAGCATGGATTCGATTTCCAGCGATCTGCCGTTCTCGAGGATGCCTTGCGCGGCCCGCCGCATCGCGGGATACGCGGCGCGTAACAGGTGATTCGCGTAGATGACGACGTTGAACCCGACGCCCGCCAGCTCGCTGAAATGCACGTCGTTGTAACTCGTCGGCACGCAGACGAGCGGCGTCGACGGGAACGCGCGCCGGTAACGGCGCGCGAACTCGAATACCTCGGCGGGCGAGGTGCGGCGGCTATGGATCATGACGCCGTCCACGCCCGCCTCGGTGTATCGGCAGGCGCGCAGGAGCGCGTCGTCGATGCCCTTGTCGAGTATCAGGCTTTCGATGCGCGCGATCACCATGAAGTCGTCGTTGAGCTTGGCGCGCCTGGCGATCTCGATTTTCTCGCAGAAATCGTCAGGAGACGCTTGTTCCTGAAACACGTCGTTGCCCAACAGCGAATTCCGCTTCAGCCCGATCTTGTCTTCGATGATCACGGCCGATACGCCGGCCGCCTCGATCAATGGAACGTTGATCGCGAGATGCTCGGGCTGCCCGCCGGTATCTCCATCCATGATCAACGGAAGATTGGTGTTTTCGAAGATTTCGGAAATGTTCGAAAGGCGGCTGCGAATGTCGAGCAATTCGATGTCCGGCTTGCCTCGCAATGTCGAATCGGTGAGCGAGCTCGACCAGAAGCCGTCATAGCGGATTTCCACATCGTCTTGGCCGCTGCGGAGAGATTCGATGATCAGCGCGCTCAACGGGCTGAATGACTCGATTATCCGAAGGCATTTTTTATTCCGTATCTGATTCTTGAATAGCGATACGCGATTCGAATTTGTCGGGCGTTTGTAAGAGTGGAGCATTTTTTTTGCGATTTGAGGTTGATGGGGGACTTTTTAAAGGCGGCGTAAATTTATTAAGGAGTCTAGGTCGTGATGTAAGTATGTCAAGTTGATGACGGCATGTGTTTTTTGGAATATGTAAATTCCTTTTACAGGGATAAGGAAGATGCGTCATTTCAAATCCGTCAATCCGGTTCGTTTTTATTTCAGATGCAAAAAACGATTTCGATCGCCGTATCGATGGACAGGATGAGAAAAGATGAAGGTGCGGGGAGGTGTGAGGCGAGGCCGTCGAACGTCGGTCGACCGGGCGAGGACCATGCCGTCGCTGCGCGGCGAATCGCGTTGCGTTTCGCGTCGAGTCAACCGTGACTGTCTCGATCCCGCGTCATGTCGCGGCCTTCGCGGACAGGAAAAAGCAGGCGGCGCGAACGAAGCGAGCGCGGCGAGCGATGGCGCAGCGCGACTGCCTTCGTCGAAAAGAGGAAAAGGGAAAAGAAGCCGGCGGCGAGCGCCGCCCGGGCGATTCGCGCACGCCGGACGATCGTAGCGAGTCCGGGCCGCGACGCGCGCCGCGGGCCGCGCGAGAGCGGTCCGCGGCGGTTTGCGTTCAGACGTCGAAGAACACCGTCTCCTGCTCGCCCTGCATGCGGATGTCGATGCGATAGATCGTCGCGCCGCTCGCCTGCGCATCGCGCTTCGCGATCAGCGTCGTGCGACGCGCGGCCGGCACGCTTTTCAGCACCGCATCGGTTTCGTTCGCGGCCGCTTCGTCGTCGAAGTAGATCCGCGTGAACGCATGCGTGAGAATGCCGCGCATCATCACCGTCACGTCGACGTGCGGCGCGTCCGTCTCCGACGTGCGCCCCGGCTTCACCGTATGGACGACGAAGCGGTTCTGCGCATCCGTGCCCGTGCCGACGCGCGCGAAGCCGCAAAAACCGCTTGCGTCGGCTTCTTCGCGCGACGCCGGATAGCGGCCTGCGCCATCGACTTGCGTGAATTCGAGCAGCGCGTCGCCGACGGCGTTGCCGTCGCCGTCGATCACGCGGCCGACGAGGACGATGTGCTCGCCCGCCGCTTCGGGCGTCGCGATCATGGGCGTGAAGAGACTCTTCAGGTCGTAGTTGTACTGCTGCGGGCAGAGGCCGTACGCGAAGTACGGGCCCACGGTCTGCGAAGGGGTCTGTTTCAGCGTCGTCATGCTCAGCGCTCCATCGGGGTGGCGTCGCGGCCGCGCAGCACGATGTCGAATTCGTAGCCGAGCGCAAAGCCTTCTTCGGTCGTGTCGATCGAGAAACGCGAGATCAGGCGATCGCGCGCGTCCTCGGGCGTGCCCTGGAAGATCGGGTCGAGCGCGAACAGCGGATCGCCCGGAAAATACATCTGCGTGACGAGCCGCGAACCGAAGTAGTCGCCGAACAGCGAGAAGTGGATGTGGTTCGGCCGCCATGCGTTCGGGTGGTTGCCCCACGGATACGCGCCCGGCTTGATCGTCAGGAAGCGATAGCGGCCGTTCCCGTCGGTGAGGCACCGGCCCGCGCCGAGGAAGTTCGGGTCGAGCGGCGCGTCATGCTGGTCGACCTTGTGCACGTATCGGCCCGCGGCGTTCGCCTGCCAGACTTCGACGAGCGTGTTGCGCACCGGCTTGCCGCCTTCGTCGAGCACGCGGCCCGTGACGATGATCCGCTCGCCGAGCGGCTCGCCGTTCCTCGCCGCGTTCTTCGTCAGGTCATGGTCGAGCGGACCGAGGTCGTCGGCGCCGTAGACGGGCGCGTGCTGGTTGCGCAGCTTGTCCTTCAGCGGAATCAGCGGCTGGGTCGGGCCGCGCTTCACCGACGAACGGTACGGCGGATGAATGTACGCGGGATGCGACGGCCAGTCGCGCGGCGCGAGCGTCGAGGAATCCATCGAGTCGTCTCCAGATTGATGGTTGTCAAAGCGGGATGGAAGGACTTTAGCTAATCCGGAAAGTTATGCAAAATGATGTTTTATCGCTAATCGTATAACCAGACGTTATGCAAAATCGGATCGCCGACGCCCGGGTCAAATTCCGGCACCTGCAGTGCTTTCTCGCCGTCGCGCAGTTCGGCAGCGTGCAGAAGGCCGCGCAAAGCCTGTCGATCACGCAGCCGGCCGTGTCGAAGACGATCGCCGAGTTCGAGGCGATCCTCGGCGTGAAGCTGTTCGAGCGCGGCCGGCACGGCGCGCGGCCGACGCGCGAGGGGCAGTTGTTCATTCCGCATGCGAGCGCGTGCGTGCTCGCGCTGCGGCAGGGCGTCGGGCTCCTCGCGCGCGAGAGCGGCGGCGCGGCCGCGACGCTCGAAATCGGCATGCTGCCGACCGTCGCCGCGTCGCTCGCGCCCGCCGTGCTGAAGGCGCTCGCGAACGAATGGCCGCGCGTGGTCGTGCGGGTCACGACCGTCGCGAACGCCGAACTGATCGAGCGGCTGAAGTCCGGTGAGATCGAATGCGCGATCGGGCGGTTGTCCGACCCGGAGCGGATGGTCGGGCTGTCGTTCGAGCACTTGTACAACGAGCCGCTCGTCGCCGTCGTGCGCGCGGGCCACCCGCTCGCGGCGAGCGCCGCGCCCGCCGCGCAGCTCGCGCGCTATCCGGTCGTGCTGCCGCCGTACGGCACGCTGATCCGCCAGGCGGCCGAGCAGCTGCTGAGCGCGTGCGGCGCGCCGCCGCTCGATTCGTTCGTCGAGGTGCTGTCGGTGTCGGTCGCGCGCGCGCTCGCGCTCGAGAACGACGCGATCTGGTTCGTGCCGCGCTATGCGGCCGAATACGATCTCGCGGCCGGCACGCTCGTGCGGCTTGCACTGCCTGTCGAGGGCGCGGACGAACCGGTCGGCTTGATCCTGCGCACTGATGCGCAGCCGTCTCCCGTTGCGCGCTCGCTGATCGAAGCGGTGCGGGCCGTTGCGCGGCGGCGCCTCGGCGCGGCGGGCGGGCGACGGCGCGGGGAGCGGGGCGTTGCGAAGAAAACGCGCGGTGGGGGCGGGCGCAAGTCCTGACGCGGCATGCGTGCAGTCGGCGCTCAGTTGGTGCGCTTGTCGATCGCCTTGGCGTGCTCGATCACTTTTGCCAATTCGGTCGTTCCGAGCGGTTGGATCGCGTCGGTCGCTTTGATTACTCCAATCACGTCGGCCGATTCGACCACATCGACCACATCGGCCACATCGGCCACATCGGCCGATTCGATCGCCCCAAGCGCCTCGACTGCCGCGACTGCCTCAACCGAGCCGGTGATTCGCTCCATCGTCATCGATTACGCGCGCGCTTCGATGTGATTGCCAGTCGGCCGCGCATTCCCCGGATAATGTCGCGCGCGACGCGGCGGCTCGCTGCGATGCGGACGTCCGCGCCATCCAACATCCACAGCGCGCTTGCTCCGCCGCAAATGGAACGCATCGCGTCACCCGTCACCCGTCACCCGTCACCCGTCACCCGTCACCCGTCACCCGTCACCCGTCACCCGTCACCCGTCACCCGGCACCCGTCACCCGGCACCCGGCACCCGGCACCCGGCACACGGCGGGTGACGTTGACGTTGACGGTGAACAGCGTCCGTCGCCCGCCCGCTCATTCCGCGCCGAGCTGGCCGAAGTCGAACCGCTCTTCGGCCAGCAAAAAGCCGCTCGATTTCTTGCCCGGCTCCGAGCCTTTGATCTGGCATTGCTTGAAGAACGAAATGTACGTGTTCTGCTTGTAGCCGCTGTCCGGCGCCGGCTCGACGTAGCGCACCCATAGCTCGAGCGTGTCCTTGCCCGGCATCTCGATGAAATGTCCGCTGTCGCGCATCAGATTCACATACGCGCTCGACATCCACCACGCATAGGCGGTCCGGCTGCGCATCAGTTCGCCGTGCGTGTCGACGAACAGCACGCACGCGAGCGCCGAATTGGGCGTCGCGCAGATGAGCGCGAGATCGGACGGCTTGATCGAGAAATAGCCTTCCCAGCTCGGCCGGTCTCCCTTGTCCTTCGGCGGCGCGATCGGCGTGGCCTGGCGGCTCTTGACCTGCACATAAACGGGCGTTTCCGGCGCGCTGCGATCGACCGGCTTCGGCGCATCGTCGAGCCGCGACAGATGCCGGTACGCGCGCGTGACGACGAGATCGAAGCCCTTGTCGATCGGCAGCTTGAACGCCTCCATGTTGTGGCGGAAGCACTCGGACATGATGTAGTGCTCGCCGGCCGCGCCGATGTAGAGGAATTCGGTGGGAATGGACGATGACGATTTAGCGGTTGCCATGGCGAAAATGAAGAGCGATTGGATTGGAAGTCCTGCTACGGCGTTTGCAATTCCAAATGGATGTTGATTCGGTGTTTCATTTCCTGAAACGATCGAGGCTTTCGAGCGCGCTGCGTGCGACATGCAATCACGCATGACGAAAAAGTATGACGGCGGGGTTCGCGTGCGCAAGTGCGATTGCATCGTCGAACGGCGACGATGGCGGTTCGTTCGATTGCGCAAGCGAGACGGAAACGGCTGAGCGATCGCGCGCACGCGCGTTGTTATCGGCGTCGATTCGGCGTTCTTGAGCGTTTTCCCGCGACGTGTGTCGAATCGCCGTGCGCAGGGTCAACACGGCGCCGAACGTTCGATAAAATGGCCGCTCGCCGCATTTCGCGGCGTCGATTCGAAACGCTTTCCGATCGATTGGCTCGCGTCGCCGATTCGGCATGTCGAGACTCTTCGCGGTCGGAATATTCCGATCCGGTTCGGCACGGCGGCGCGCAACCGCGCGTCGTTTCCGATGCGCGTCGCGCGGCTCGCATCAGGGATAATGCCCGGCGATCTTTTCCGTGACGAAGCGCGTCGCGCTCATCTAGACAAGCATGAAATCGATACATGCCGGCTTGCGCGGACGGCGAGGGCTGTCGCACCGGATGCCGCTCGGCTACATGGTGATCGCCGGCGCGGTGGCGATCGCGATCGTCATGATGTCCATTTGCGCGGCGATCCTGCGCGACAGCCGCGACGACGCGTTCGAGCACGCGCAGGACGCCGCGCGCAACACGCTGCGGATGATCGAGCACGATGTCACGCGAGGCTTTCTCCTGTACGACCTGACGCTGCGCCGCATCGCCGCGCAACTCGGCGACCGGCGGATCGCCAAGTTGTCCGCCGACCTGCGCCGCGAGATCCTGTTCGATGCCGCGGTGGCCGCCAACGTGGCCGGCGCGATCTACGTGCTCGACGCGCGCGGGCGCGTGCAGCTCGCGTCGGTGGACGGTCCGCCGCCGCCGGGGCGTTTCGCGTCGTATGACTTCTTCTCCGCGCAACGCGACGATCCGAAGCTCGGAACATTCCTGAGCGGTCCGTATCGGATGCCGGCGCGAGGCGGCGAGCCGAGCGTCGCGCTGTCGCGCCGCATCGAGCGCGCGGACGGCTCGTTCGCGGGCGTCGTCGTGCTCGCGGTGCGCCTGTCGTATTTCCAGCAACTGCTGGCGGCGGCGGGCGTCGGCCCGCACGGCGCGCTCGCGCTGATTCACGCGGACGGACGCATCGTGACGCGGATTCCGTTCGACGAGAAGACCATCGGCCTCGACCTGAGCGGGACGAGCCCGTACATGCGCATGCAATTCGGGCGCTCGGGCGAGTTTTTCGACGTCACGCCGATCGATCACGTGAAGCGCTTCTACCTGTATCGCCGGCTCGACGAGATTCCGCTGATCGTGCAGGTCGCGATCGCCGATGAAGACATCTACGCGGCGTGGCGGGTCCGCGCGTGGCGCTTCGGCGTGCTGACGGGCGTGTTCGCGCTGATCTTCGTCGTGATGAGCGCGTATCTCGCGCATTCGCTGTGGCGCAAGTCGACGGCCGAAGCGGCGCTCGCGCGGCTCGCGGGCACCGACAGCCTCACGGGACTGCACAACCGGCGCGCACTCGACGAGACGCTCGAGCGCGAATGGCGGCGCGCGGTGTGCGGCGCGCGGCCGTTCGCGATCCTGTTCGTCGACATCGATCACTTCAAGCGCTACAACGACACATACGGGCATCAGGTGGGCGACGACGTGCTCGCGACTGTGTCGCGCTGCATCGCGCAGCAGGCGGCGCGGCTCGGCGACGTCGTCGCGCGATACGGCGGCGAGGAGTTCGTCGTCGTGCTGCCGGACACGCCGCGCGGCGGCGCGCTCGTCGTCGCCGAGCGCGTGCGGACGGGCGTGCGGATGCTCGGCATCGAGCACGAAGGGTCGGAAGTCGGATTCGTGACGGTCAGCGTCGGCGTCGCGGTGTGGCAGCCGGACAGCAGGCCCGCACCGCACGTCGCGGCCGTCGTCGAGGCGGCCGATCAGGCGCTCTATCAGGCGAAGGCGGGCGGCCGGAATCGCGTGGCCGACGTCGGGCTCGGCTGATGCGACGGGCCGCTTCGGGGCGCTCGGGCGCGGCGGCTTCGAGCGGTTTTCTTCGAGGCACCGGGGCTTCGGGTCGCTTGGGCCGCTCGACCGGCCCGAGCGACACGAGCGACACGAGCGACACGAGCAATACGAGCAACACGAGCAACACGAGCAATACGAGCAATACGAGCAATACGAGCAATACGAGCAATACGAGCAATACGAGCGGCTTGACCAGCTTGACCACCTTGACCGGCGGCGCAGCCGTGCGGCGATGCTCGCCGCGCGTTCCGACTTCGATTGCCTCCTGGCGACCGGTCAGGCAAATCCGGCCGGTGATCGTCAGGCGACAGCGCGCCGCCGAGCATAGAATGGCCTTCTCTCCCGACAGCGAAAGGTGCGCGATGAGCGAACGACAATGGAACGCGGTGGACGATTTCTTCTGCCGCCAGCTCGCGCCGTCCGATCCGGCGCTGGATGCGGCATTGGCCTCGAGCAAGGCGGCCGGCCTGCCGGCCATCAACGTCACCGCGAATCAGGGCAAGTTCCTGAACCTGCTCGCGACGATCCGCGGCGCGCGCCGGATTCTCGAACTCGGCACGCTCGGCGGCTACAGCACGATCTGGCTTGCGCGGGCGCTGCCGCCGGGCGGCGTACTGCTGACGCTCGAAGCGAATCCGGACCATGCGGCGCTCGCGCGGAAGAACATCGCGCGCGCGGGATTGGCGGACGTCGTGTCGGTCGTCGTCGGCCGTGCGAAAGACAGCCTCGAGCGGCTGATCGCCGAGCGGACCGAGCCGTTCGACCTGATCTTTCTCGACGCCGACAAGGAAAGCTATCCGGACTACCTGCCGCTGACAGTCGAATTGGCCCGCGCGGGGACCGTCATCGTCGCCGACAACGTCGTGCGGCAGGGGCGTGTCGCGGATCGGCGGAACGACGATCCGGACGCGATCGGCGTGCGCGAATACTTCCGCCTGATCGCCGCCGATCCGCGCCTGACGACGACCGCGCTGCAGACGGTCGGCTCGAAAGGCTGGGACGGGTTCGCGTTGACGGTCGTGTCGTCCGTGTAGGCGGATGTCCGTCAATGGCCCGGGCGGTCGGACCCTGCCGATGCACGAGATTTCCGGATGCCGAACCGGGCTTCAGTCGGGCCGCGTGCGATGGATGACGACGACCGGATACCGTTGTTTCCAAACGGCGCAAGCGACCGAATGTCCGATCGCGCTGTTCGACATCGCGCTCGCCAGACCGGGAACGTACGGAATCGACGCAAACGCGCCGTGTGCGCCGGACGTCACTTCAAGTTTCTTCCTGGGCAATTCGATCAGCGTGGTGCATAGTCGGTCCCAATCCGTCGCGGCCGGCGAACCGTCATTGGCACGGTGGATCGCGGCATACCGACCGCTCGTCGGGTAGCACGGTGCGCCCACTTCGACGCCCTGGCTGGTGCTCCCGTTGAACAACGCGACGAGCATTTCGCCGAACGTGGTGTCGCAGGGGGCATTCTGAATCGCGGGCCCGCACATCCAGCGAGACGGCCACAGGCCGTTCGTGTTCCAGCCCGTGCTCTTGCGGCTGGGCGCGGCCGCATACCAGCCATAGGACGGCGTGTGCGGGGCGCCGGGCACGGCGAACGTGCCTAGCGGCTCGCGGCGTGCGTTCGCGCGATGCAGGTCGAACTTCGGCCACGCCGACAGCAGCGCAAGCTCCTTGTTGGCCGACGCGTCGGGATTGGACAGCGACAGCGACGTGACGGGAACCTTCGGTCGTTGCGCGCCCGGCGCGGCCTTGGCCTGGACGATCAAGCCTCTGCCGCGACGAAGCGTGATTCGGCGATCCCTGGTGAATGCCTCGATCACGAAAATGGCGGCGTCGCCCAATTCGACCGGGCGGGTGATGGTGTTCGCGTAGCAATCGACGGCGCCGTAAGGCTGCATGTCCGCATACGGCTTTTTGTCGATCCAGCCCATCGAGATTTGAAGCGATTCGGCCGGGTGGGCTGTCGACAGGAACGCATCGCGGACCGCCGTCAGAAAGGCGCGGTCGAAGAGTCTGGCCAGTTGCGCCAGCTCGCCGAAGCGGCCGAACCCGTTGTATTGCTTGGCGACTGCCGCATCGATATCCGCACTGGCGCTCATGGCTTCCTCGTCGACGGGGGCTATCGTTTTTCGGTGATCCTCGCGAGCACGAATTGTGCGCCGCGGCCCGCGTCGAACGGACGGCAACTGCGAAGTTTCGGAGCGCCCGCCGTCAGGCCGCGCGCCGCCGCCGCACCGCCTGCGCGAGCGTGTCGAGCACCGGCTCGGTCTGCGCCCAGCTCAGGCACGCATCGGTGACCGACACGCCGTATTGCAGCGGCACGCCCGGCTTCAGATCCTGCCGGCCGGCCTCGAGATTGCTCTCGATCATCACGCCGGTGATGCGCCGCTCGCCTTGCGACAATTGCCGCGCGAGATCCTCGGCGACGTCGATCTGCCGCAAGTGCGACTTGTTCGAATTCGCGTGCGAGCAGTCGACCATCACCTGTTCGCGCAGGCCTGCCGCGCGCAGCACCGCGCAGCCGCCGTCGACGCTCGCGCTGTCGTAGTTCGGGCCCTTCTTGCCGCCGCGCAGGATCACGTGCGCGTCGTCGTTGCCGCGCGTCTCGAAGATCGCCGCCATCCCCATCTTCGTCATGCCCATGAACGCGTGGCTCGCGCGCGCCGCGACGATCGCGTCGGCCGCGATCTGCACGCCGCCGTCGGTGCCGTTCTTGAAGCCGATCGGGCAGCTCAGGCCCGATGCGAGCTGACGGTGGCTCTGGCTCTCGGTCGTGCGCGCGCCGATCGCGCCCCACGCGATCAGGTCCGCGATGTACTGCGGGCTCAGCAGATCGAGGAATTCCGTGCCCGCGGGCAGGCCGAGCGCGTTGATGTCGAGCAGAAGCCGGCGCGCGGCGCGCAGCCCTTCGTTGATGCGGAAGCTGCCGTCGAGCCGCGGATCGTTGATGTAGCCCTTCCAGCCGACCGTCGTTCGCGGCTTCTCGAAGTACACGCGCATCACGATCAGCAGGTCGTCGTGCAGCGCGTCGGCGGCGGCCTTGAGCCGGCGCGCGTAATCGAGCGCCTGGTCGTGATCGTGGATCGAGCATGGGCCGACGACCGTCACGAGGCGGTCGTCGCGGCCGTGCAGCACATCGCCGATCGCCTGGCGGCGCTTCTCGACGAGCGTCTGGACGGCGGGCGGCACGGGCAACTCGTCCTGCAGCAGCGCCGGGGAGATGAGCGGGCGCACCGCGCCGATGCGGACGTCGTCGATGCGCGTCGTGTCCTGCGTCGCGTCGGCGAAGCCCGCTTCCCGGTCGTGCTGGGGATTGTCGATATTTTGCATGGTGGGGTCCCGATTCTGCGAAATGAGCCACGATTATGGCATCCGCGCCGCCGCCGGGGCGGCGGGCGGACACGTTCGCGCTGCGTTGCGACAAACGATCGCGCCGCGTCGCCGGGAGCCGGCGGCGGGCGGGTGTCGACGCATGCGCCGAATATCTTTTTGCGCGAAGATGTCGAATTCGACGCCGCTGGTTCGTCGTTGTGTCGAGGCGGCCGGACGAACCCGGGTCGAGTTCGGCGGCCGTGCGGCTCGAACAATTGACTCAAGGGGAGCAGGCGATGCGTGTGATGGTGATCGTGAAGGCGACGAACGATTCGGAAGCGGGCAAGATGCCCGGCACGGAACTGCTCGAAGCGATGGGCAAGTTCAACGAGGCGCTCGTGAAGGCGGGCGTGATGCTCGCGGGCGAAGGTCTGCATCCGAGCGCCAAGGGCAAGCGGGTGCGCTTCTCGGGCAGCGCGCGGACCGTGATCGACGGACCGTTCGCGGAGACCAGCGAACTCGTCGCCGGGTTCTGGCTGTGGAAGGTTGCGTCGATGGACGAGGCCGTCGAGTGGGTCAGGCGGTGCCCGAATCCGATGGAAGGCGATTCGGACATCGAGATCCGGCCGTTGTTCGAGATGGAGGATTTCGGCGCGGAGTTGACGCCGGAGCTGCGCGAGCAGGAGGCGCGCCTGCGCAGAGAGATTGACGACAGCGCGAAGGGCGGGCGCTGACGCTTCGCCTGCGCTGGGCGTCGGGCGTCAGGCGTGAGGGGCACGCGCGTGCCGCGCATGGCTGCGCCGCAGATGCCGAAGGGCGTCGTTGAACTGTTGCTCGGGGACGACGCGTTCCGGCGGGAGGTCGGCCTCGTCGAGCGGAACGCGGGGGCGACGCCGGCCGCGGCGGCGGAGTTTGCGAATTGCGTCGCGCTTGCGGCGCGCGCGGAAGGGCGGCGTTTGGTCGAACGGCGCGGTGGGTGCGGAAGGCGGCTTAAAAGCGCTAATAGAAAGCGTTTTGAAGCCGTCGCCAGCAGATGATGCAGGCTGCCATTTTCATCAATGCCTCGTGTATGGTCGCAAGGCGTTCGAACACGATGCGCAGACGCTTGAAGTTGTGCAGCCATGCGAAGGTGCGCTCGACGACCCATCGTGTCTTGCCAAGGCCACTTCCGTGTGGCTTGCCGCGACGGGCGATCTGCGTAGCAACACCGGCAGCGTGCAGTGGCTTGCGATATTTGTCATGGTCGTAGCCACGATCGGCCTGCACGATGACCGGCTTCGACGGTGGCCGTTCCCACTTGCCACGGATGGGCGGGATCGCCTCGACGAATGGCAACAGATGGATGACGTCGTTACGGTTCGTGCCCGTCAGCGTATCTCCCAGGGAATGCCGGACTGCGGCACGAACAGGATAGATCGTGTCCACGAAAGCGGGTCATCTCCACACACAAGGTTTCGGATAGGCTCCGCCCCCGGCGAGGAGCTCTTCATCGACTACGGGCTGGAAGTTACCGATCCTGTCTCCGAACGGGAGCGTCGCGAATATGTCTGTCGCTGCGGCGGCTTAGGATGCCGAGGCACAATGCTGGCCTCGACCAATGGCCTCGGACGTTGAACGTCGCCTCACACCCTTGCAGGGCCAACGCTCCTGCTTCGCAACAATTCCAGAGCGAGCAGCAGACAGGTCGAGAAGACGATCAGGATCGTCGCGAGCGCGGCGATCGTCGGACTGATGTTCTCGCGGATGCCGGTGAACATCTGGCGCGGCAGTGTCGTCTGGTCGGCGCCCGCGAGGAACAACGTGACGACCACTTCGTCGAACGACGTCGCGAATGCGAACAGCGCGCCCGACATCACGCCTGGTGCGATCACGGGCAGCGTTACATGGAAGAACGTCGTCACCGGATTCGCGCCGAGCGACAGGCTCGCGCGCACGAGGTTCTGATTGAAGCCCTGCAGCGTCGCCGCGACGGTCGTCACGACGAACGGCACGCCGAGCGCCGCGTGCGCGCAGATGAGCCCCGTGTACGTATTCGCGAGGCCAAGCGGCGCGAAAAACAGATACATGCCGACGCCCACGACGACGACGGGCACGATCATCGGCGATAGCAACACCGCCATCAGCAGGCCCTTGCCGCGAAAATCCGTCTTCGTCAGGCCGATCGCGGCGAGCGTGCCGAGCACGGTCGCAACGAGCGTCGCGGCCGGCGCGACGATGAAACTGTTCTTCGCGGCCATCCGCCACTCGTTGGACGCGAGCAGGTTCTCGTACCAGCGCATCGAGAAGCCCGGGATCGGATAGACGAGGAACGTGCTCGACGAGAACGACAGCGGTACGATCGCGAGCACGGGCAGGACCAGATACAGCAGCGTCAGCACGACGAGGCCGCGCAGCGCGAAATACCACGCACGCTCGGCCATCGACACGTGCGGTGCAAAAAGCGGCTTCGCAAGCAGTTTCATGTTCATTTCCCTGGTTCGTCCGGTTTCGCTCAGCCGAGGCTCAATTGCGTGCGGGTGAAGCGGCCGTAGATCGCGTACAGCACGAGCGTCGCGGCGAGCAGCAGGCCGCCGAGCGCGCACGCCATCCCCCAGTTGATCGTCACGTTCGTGAAGTACGCGACGTAGTAGCCGACCATCTGATCGTTCGGACCGCCGAGCAACGCGGGCGTGATGTAGTAGCCGATCGCGAGGATGAACACGAGCAGCGCGCCCGCGCCGATGCCGGGATACGTTTGTGGCACATACACGCGCCAGAACGCGGCGAACGGGTGGCTGCCGAGCGAAATCGCCGCGCGCTGATAGCTCGGCGGAATCGACTTCATCACGCTGTAGAGCGGCAGGATCATGAACGGCAGCAGAATGTGCGTCATCGAGATGTAGACGCCGACTCGATTGAACAGCAGCGAGAGCGGTTGCGAGATCAGTCCGACGTCGATCAGCGCGCGATTGACGAGCCCTTCGCTTTGCAGCAGCACGATCCATGCGGCGACGCGCACGAGCACCGACGTCCAGAACGGAATCAGCACGAGGATCATCGCGAGATTCGCGCGCCGCTCGGGCAACGTCGAGATCCAGTACGCGAGCGGATAGCCGAGCAACAGCGCGAACAGCGTGACCGCGAAGCCGATCACGAGCGTGCGTCCGAAGATCGCGAGATAGATCGATTGATCGGGATCGGCGGGCACGACCTGGCCGAAGCCGTCTTGCTTGTGATCGAGTGCCGCGAGCAGATAGAACGGCGAATAGCGGCCGCCGTTCTTCGCGATCGCCTGCCAGTAAGCGGAGTCGCCCCAGCGCTCGTCAAGTTCGATCAGCTTCGCGTGCGTCTGCGCGGGCGTGAGCATCGCGTTCGCGTCGCCCGCCAGCGGCATCGCGCGCGCGGTCTTCGCGACGAGCGACCGATAGCCCGGAATCTCGGTGTTCAGGCGCCGCGCGAGCGCGCCCATCGCCTCGCTGTCGGCGACCAGCGTGAGATCGGCCGCGAGCGCCACGTACGCGGCGTTGCCGGGCGGTGCCTTGCGGTCCCAGTTCGCGAGCGCGGCGACCGTATGCGGCAGCGCGGTCGCGATCTCGGGATTCTGCACGGCGCGCGTGAGCAGCGCGCCGATCGGAACCACGAACACGAGCAGCAGGAATATCGCGAGCGGCGCGACGAGCAGCAGCGCCATCGCGCGTTTCCTGGCCTCGGCCGCTTTCAGTTCACGCTTGAGCGAGTGAGTCGGCGGCGCCGACTGCGTAGCAATCGTCATCGAATTCAACGGTTGTCTCCGGCCGAAACGCCGTTCGGAGGAATGCCGCGCTCGCCGCCGTGACGCGCGCGGCCGGTTCGTCATCGGCTCACGGCGGCCGTCACTTCGACGCCCACGCGGCGAAGCGCTGCTCGAGTTCGTCGCCATGGTCGGTCCAGAACGCGATGTTCTGCAGCACGGCGTTCTTGCCGTTTGCCGGCGAGTTCGGCAGGTTCGCAAGCGTCTTCGCATCGAGCGCCTTGAGCGCCGCGACGTTTGCGGGGCCGTACGCGATGTGGTGCGCGTACTCCTGCTGCGGCTTTTGCGACAGCGTGTACGCGATGTACTGCTCGGCGAGCGCCTTGTTCGGCGAGCCCTTCGGAATCGCCCAGTAGTCCAGATCGTAGATGCTGCCGTTCCACACAACCTTCAGGTTTTTCCCCTCGCGCTGCGCGGCATCAATTCGACCGCTAAACGCCGCCGCCATGACAACATCTCCCGCCACAAGAAACTGCGACGCCTGCGCACCGGCCTCCCACCATTGAATGTACGGCTTCAACCCGTCAAGTTTTCTGAACGCCCTGTCCTGGCCCGCCTTGGTCAGGAGCACCTTGTACACGTCCTTGGGTGCGACACCGTCGGCCATCAACGCAAACTCGAGATTACCGCGTGCACCTTTACGCATAGAGCGCTTTCCCGGAAAACGTTTCACGTCCCAGAAGTCGGCCCAACTTGTGGGCGCCGTTTTTAGTCTGTCAGCGTTATATGCGAGTGCGGTTGACCACACGAAGATGCCTACACCACATGCCTGCGGGGCTTCTGGAATCAGATCACTTTTTTTAACGATTTTGGACCAATCGAGCTTCTCGAATAGTCCCTCGTCGCAGCTGCGTCCCAAGTCGCCCGATTCGACCGCGACGACGTCCCAGTTCACATGCTTCGCTTCGACCATCGCCTTGATCTTGCCCTGTTCGCCATTGTATGCAACGGCGGTAACCCTAACGCCCGTTTTGGCCTCGAACGGCCGATTGAATGCAGCATCTTGCGCCACTCCATTCGCGCCACCGAAGTTCACCACTGTCAATTCTGCAGAAGCGGCGTTAGTCGCAACCGAGATTGTTACGATGGCGCTTGCCATCCCACACATGATGGAATGGTATTTCTTCGAGCATTTCATTATGAGGCCCTCATTTATTGAATTTAGATGAAGCAGGTAGTGCCGAAGAAAATCAACCGAACACTCTCAAATGCTCTGCTTCAAATTTGAGCGTTATGTACTTTCCGGGAATCATATTCTTTTGTGCTTCAACGCCTAACGGAATTTTCACAAGCAAATCTTCATGCCCCGCCATCGCGAAATGTACTCGAACGTGATCACCAAAGTACACGAGTCGCCGAATTTTACCGACGAGCGTATTTCGCGTACTTTTACAATTGGGATCAGCCAAGTGCAATCGTTCTGGACGAATATTTGCAGTAGCGGTCTCCCCAAGGCGAACATCACCGACTTTCACGCCGTGCAGATGAATATCGTCTTGTAGGCGAAGCTCGCAAAATCCATCTTCCACACTGACAACGGTACCAAACAACTGATTGCTATCGCCGATAAACTCAGCAACGAATGCATTATCCGGCCGTTCATACAGTCGTTCCACAGTATCGATCTGCTGTATATATCCCCTGTCGAAAACGGCAACACGATCAGACATCGTGAGCGCTTCGTCTTGGTCGTGTGTCACATAAACGAATGTCGCGCCGAGCTTGTCGTGGAGAGATTTCAATTCGTACTGCATCTGCTTGCGTAATTGTTTGTCAAGCGCGCCGAGTGGTTCGTCCATTAACACGAGCCTTGGCTCGAACACTAGCGCGCGCGCTAACGCGACACGTTGCTGCTGCCCTCCGGAGAGATGCGACGGATAGCGCTTGGCGAGACCCTCCATGCGAACCATCTTTAATGCGTCATTTACTCGCCGCGTACGATCGGCGACGGATACCCGGCGTACAGTAAGCGGATAGGCCAAATTCTGCTCAACCGTCATGTGCGGAAACAGGGCATAGCTCTGGAACACCATGCCGATGTTGCGCTTTTGGGGAGAAATTCTATTGAGCAACACGCCATCCAGCCAAATCTCTCCGCCAGTAGGAAATTCGAATCCAGCGAGCATCATCAGGCAGGTCGTCTTTCCCGAGCCCGATGGCCCTAGCAACGTTAGAAATTCACCGCGGTAGACATCCAGGTCGAGATGCTTGACAACAAGCGTCTCGCCGTCATATGTTTTACGCACACCACGGAAGCTCACAATTATATCTTTCTGGCTCATCGCGAATTATTGATTTTTACGTTGCCACCAAAATACCAATTTCACCGGGCATGGTAATCAAATTGATTCTGGGTAATTTCAATAAAGCTGATTCCGTCGACTGTTTTCGAGTGCGGAGCTAGATCTGATTGCAAAATAAGTAGTTTCGTCGATTGCCGAGGCAGCCGCTATGCAATCGATAAGCCCGAAACATGCTCAAATCCAACCTCTCAGATGCATCGTTAGATCGGCGCCCTAATTCTGAAGCTAAACAACAAGACGATCGCGCGACATCCCTTCTCACTCACCCGCAAATCAATCTGCTTGGACGGAAGTTCGCTCAAGGCCCACCTTATCGGAAAATACGATAAGGTGAACCGATAAGCATAAACGACCATTCTCTTTGAGCTCAGCCGGAATACTCGCCAATCGTGTGGCAATCTAGTGATGGCGCCAGCATCACACAGTAATGTGCATATACCATCATATGTTTATTGAATAATGATACCCGCAAATCATAACAGATTGCCTCTGCTTATGAAAGCAGCGCCCGTATCGCACAGCCGTTGAGGTTGACGGGTACGGCTGACACGTAATGGGAGGATTTTCGTCAGCCCTCTTAGGCCGTCGCCACAAATTCACTTGTCCAGAAAGGTTGCTCATCGCGAGGTACCTCTTGGAAGAGTGATGGCAAAAATAACTGTTGTCGATTAAGTGATAATTCTCGGCAGCGCGAAAACAAAGGTACAATTCATTCGGTGCTGTAGTCATTAAATTAAAAATCTAACTATTTATATGTGACTTCAATTCATCAATAAACACTTTCTCGGCTAAATTCATGCGCTTCTTTCTATTCCAAATTAGATATACGCCGACGTCAATTTCACCATCATCCACCGGCAATCGCCATAGGCGACCTTCTGCGACGTCGTCGCGAACGACGTGCTCTGGAAGACAACCGATTCCATAACCCGCAATAACCAACCGCCTAACTTCGTCAATATTCTCCGATCGCGCAACTACTTCACCTGCGAGATCTAATTGATTGCGGAACATTTCTAACAGCCAGAATTTCCGACCGACTTGATCGCTAATAACCGCAGCCAAATTTTCGCTCCTAATCTCAGAGGCCGTTATGCTTCGCGTGCCGAACAGGCGATGGTTTCTCCCACAGAAAAATGAGCATGGATCTCTTGAAAGCAGGATGCTATCGAGAACGCCTGTCGGTGCCGAGCCGAACGTAATTCCACACGTCGTCGATCGCTGTGACACCGCAGCAACAATATTGTCCGAGGGTGCAAGTTCGATACTCAGCGTTGCGTGAGGATACGTCCGGTGAAAATTCATCAAAAATTCATCATATTTCGCGGATCGTAGATGTCCGATACAGAGAATGCGAATCATCCCGGCGACTGCCTCCCCCTCATGTTCGTCAAGTTTTGACTCAAGAATTGACATGTGATCGTATATGTCGCTTGCGAGACTGTATATTCTTTGTCCGGCGAGTGTTGGGCTAAATTGCCCACCCTGACGATGGATGAGGGTATGACCAACCGTTTCTTCTAGTCGCCGAAGCGCTGCACTAATTGCAGATTGTGTAAGATGTAATCGAACTGCCGCTCGACTGATGCTTCTTTCTTGCATAATAACTCGATATGTTCGAAACAAATTCCAGTCAATGCGATCCATGGTGAAACGATCGGCAATCGGCATCCCAACCTCGGACAAATGAAGGTTTCAACTCTACTATTTATAATTTTGCGGTCAAAGTACAGGCAATCTCATAACCGCTTCTTCTTTTCGCCAGCTGGGTCTTTATGAAATTTCGCACGCTGACTAGTCGGCCCTGAACAATTCGTTTTGTCGCGCAGATGAAGCTACGCCGCCGACGGCGCAGCGGCTCGGAAGCTGAGCAAAGCGACGAGAATCAGGGCGTAAAAAAGCCGCAGGTTGCGCAGGATCATCCGCAGGTTGTGGCCAGCGCCGCACAGCACCGCATGAATCGCATCGCCCAACGAACCCTTGAGCCAATTTCGATCGAGCTTGCCGTCGGCCTTCATGTGCCCGATGGCCGGTTCGATTGCGCTGCGACGCCGGATCATTGCTCGCAGGCCGCGT